>JAQURL010000007.1 GCA_028715625.1 Candidatus Margulisiibacteriota bacterium
GCGTGGATTTTATTTGATCTCAGAAAGGTGATATCCCCTGGTTCTAACATGCCCCAGTCTGCGTAGAAGGATGCTTCTTTTTCCAGTCTGTTTTTTTCGCCAAGAAGGTCATCCTGTAATTTTTTTTGTTTAATTATTTTGTCGGCAATATTTATAAGTTCTTCCATAGGATGGCTGGAAGATTTTTGCGTGTTTTTAGCAAAAGCCCCCAGAATTGTTACAGCTTCGTCGATTTTACTTATAACCTCCCTTACATCCGATATTTCTTCGCTGTCCGGGGTTTGTTGATAAGCCAGATGCAATACTCCTGATTCCTTGAGCTTTTGTACGAAATCTTTCCGGGTTTTGTCGCTGAGAAAAAGAGATATCTTTTTCATATTTTCAATCATAATTCCACCTCTTGTAAAACCCGATTGTCCTGGATTTTAGCTTTGGCTATTTTGCCTGTAACCACAGCCGCCGTTTGCATATCGCCCAGGTAGATGCTGATTTTTTTTATATGATCTCTGGTTTGAGGTATTTTTACTTTTTCAAAAAGGTTAACCCTTTGAGTGGTGGTGGTAAGTTCCGCACGGATCAATTCCTTTTGTTTCATTAGAACATTTTCTTTAAGAGTAAGCGTCAGCAGGGTTTTTAGAGCTTCCAGGCCTTTGTCTACCCATAGGGGAGTATATTTGTAATCATAAGGTTTTTCTATAAAACGAACATTTTCAAAAACCGGTATATCTATGCCAGCCACATTGCCTGTTCTTATGATTACTTCCGTTACTTGCAGAATATCGTTTAGAGGATAGTCCTCATGGAAAACATCTATCCATTGCTGGATATCTGAAAGAAATTCCTCTTTTTTACGACAGAACAATTCTTCTTCGTGAAGTATCTTGACCAGTTCCATTTGCAGCTGCTGTTTTTTCAGGATCAGTGTGGGTAAATACTGGATATATCTTTTCAGGTCGTCTTTCTGCTTTTTCTGTTCGTTTTTTGTGAGTTTAATGGCGGCCATTTTATTGTTTGGGCCAGAATTCTTCGACAAGTTCGCTTCTAAAATTTGTTTCCTGCGGCAAGAAACACTGGCTGAGTATTTTCCAGCCGTTATCCAGAGCCTGATCCAGAGGGATATTAACTTTCAGGTTCATCATCTGGCTTTCAAACAGTTTCCCATATCTTAGAAGTTTATTATCCCACTCATTCATACGAAAACCCATGGACCGTTTTTCTTCAGTCTCTTTATACTGTGCGTATAACTGGATCATACCGTCCATAATGGCTCTGTGATCTTTGCGTGTATCCTTGTTGACCAGCTGCTTTAACCGGCTGAGCGAACCGAAGGGCTCAATACGTCCGTTCCTTAAATAAAACTGCCCTTCAGTAATATATCCGGTATTATCAGGAACAGGATGTGTAACATCATCCCCCGGCATGGTAGTAACAGCAAGAATTGTTATGGAGCCGGCGCCTTCAAAATCAACAGCTTTTTCATAACGGAAAGCAAGCTGGCTGTATAAATCTCCGGGATAGCCGCGGTTAGAAGGAACCTGTTCCATGGTTATAGCTATTTCCTTAAGAGCATCAGCATAATTTGTCATATCGGTTAAAAGAACCAGAACTTTTTTGCCGGTTAAGGCGAATTTTTCTGCCACAGCCAGTGCCAGGTCAGGAACCATAATTCCTTCAACTATCGGGTCTGCAGCTGTATGGACAAAAAAGATCGTACGGCTCAGAACGCCACCTTCTTCCAGTGTATTTTTAAAATACAAATATTGATCATATTTGAGACCAATTCCTCCCATAATGATCATGTCAACCTGTGCCTGCATGGCTATCCTGGCTAAAAGTTCGTTATATGGTTCCCCTGAAACCGAGAAAATAGGCAGTTTTTGCGATTCTACCAGCGAATTGAATACATCGATCATGGGAATATTGGTTAACACAATATTTCTGGGAATAACACGTTTAATAGGATTAACCGAAGGGTCAGCAATTTCGATCAGATTTTCAGTGATGGGACTGCCATTATCTCTGGGATTGCCGCTTCCGTCAAAAATCCTGCCCAGCATGTTATCAGAAAAGCCAATCTGCATGGGATGTCCCAGAAACCTTACTTCATCACCTGTGGAGATACCTCTGGCCCCGGAAAAAACCTGAAGGTGAACAATATCATGGTCCAGACGGATAACCTGTGCCAGCGATTTTTGCTGGCCGGATGTGATCTCTGCTAATTCCTGATAGGCTATATCTTCAGCCTTAACAGTGATTACATTGCCAGACATGCTCAAAATTTTTGTACAGACTTTTTTCACAAAATTTTCACCTCAAACCTCAGTTAATAATTTGCTAATTACAGTTTCCTGTTCTTTAAATTCGTCAGAACCCCAGGCTTTATAATTCCAATCAATAAAAGTGTGCCGCAGTTTATAAAAATAATTTCTGGCAGTTTGTTTGTCAGTAAATTCAATTTTTTTATCCAGAATAGTAACAAGCAGTCTGAAAACATATTTTTGTCTTTCGGCTGTTGTGGCAGCGTCTGTTTCATCAAACGCGTTTTGTTGCAGATAAACACCGTCGAGGAATTCGCTCTTTAAATATACAACAAAGTCATCAAGGGAAGTGCCTTCTTCTCCCACTACCTTCATCATCTGATAAACATTGTTCCCTCTGCGCAGTATCTGCTTGGCAGTTTCAACAAGTTCGGAGGAAATGATGCTGGAGTATTTGCTCCAGCTTTCCAACGGATCTATGGAAGGGAATTTTCGGGCATTGGCTCTGTCTCTTGATAAACCGTGGAAGGCACCTACAACTTTTAGTGTGCTTTGAGTAACCGGTTCCTCGAAGTTTCCTCCGGCAGGACTTACTGTCCCTCCTATGGTCAGGCTTCCATTTGAACCATCAAATAATCTGACAAGACCAGCCCTTTCGTAAAAGCTGGCTATGCGAGATTCCAGATAGGCCGGGTAAGCCTCTTCACCCGGAATTTCTTCCAGTCTTCCGGAAATCTCACGCATGGCTTGGGCCCAGCGTGATGTGGAATCTGCCAGCAGCAGTACATTCAACCCCATTTGTCTGTAATATTCAGCCATGGTCGTAGCGGTATAGACTGATGATTCTCTGGCCGCAACCGGCATTGAGGATGTGTTGCAGATAATTATAGTACGGTCCATTAGCGATTTTCCGGTTCGCGGGTCGGTTAATTCCGGGAACTCTCTAAGTGTTTCCACAACTTCTCCGGCTCTTTCACCGCAGGCTGCGATGATAACTATATCAATTTCAGCATAGCGACTTGTGAGTTGCTGTAATACTGTTTTGCCAGCCCCAAAAGGTCCAGGTATACAGTAGGTGCCACCTCTGGCAATAGGAAAGAATGTATCTATGATCCGGACTTTAGTAATTAAAGGTTCAGTCGGCTGTAATTTTTCAGAATAGGCGCTTATTGGAATTTTTACAGGCCAGAAGAAAGACATGGTTAAATCGGTTGTTTTGCCATGGCTGTCTTTAATAACTGCGATTTTGTCATGCAGAGTCACGGCTTTGGAAGGACAGATAAACTCAACAGTATAATCATTAGTATGGTAAAAAGGCACCATTATTTTGTGCTGAAATATGCCTTCAGGCACAGTTCCCAATACACTGCCACCCCTGACTGTATCACCTATTTTTACGACAGGTTTAAATAACCAGGACTTATCTTTGGGTAAGGCATTTTTTTCTACACCGACCGGCAAAAAGAAACCGAATTCCGCAGCCAGCTCTGCCAGTGGGTTCTGCAAGCCGTCATAAATCTGGCTGAGAAGTCCAGGCCCCAGTTGTACAGACAACAAATTGCCCGAGAATTCAACTTTGTCGCCAATTTTTATACCTTTTGTGTATTCAAAAACCTGCATATAAGCGACATCTTTGTTTATTTTGATTACTTCAGATTTAAGTTTTTGTCCCCGACTGACTACATAGGCTACTTCGTTCTGCATAATATCGCCTTCGAATTTGACAGCGATCATATTGCCGTTAACAGCTTGGACCTTACCTGATTGCGTGCTCATAGTATGTTTCCTTTAAAACCTCGAATTTTTTATAACCCAATTCCTTATTAAATAAAAACAGCCTGTCCAGAATTTTTAGTTTTTCCAGATAGATTATTAAAATATTCAGATCAAAATTATATTTGGTTTCTTCCGAGTCCAGGAAGTCCCAGCGGAATTTTTCATAAGCTTTTTCCTTTAACAAAGGATTAACCTGTTCCATGATTTTTCTGCTTTCGGCTGAGGCATTTACGCTGTCCATGTTTTTTCTGGAAGGATCCCGCAGTATGGCAAGTTCTGTTTTTAGTTTCAGATTATAATCATACCAGTTTATTAAAAAATTATTATTAATAATATTGATGAATTTAACATTAGTGTCAACGGTATTCAGGATTAACAAATCCTGCGAGGTAAGCCATTTCCGGCATTCTTCAAAAAAAGTTTCTTTGTTAATGAGGGGCTTGGTGTTAAATTTTAAGCTGGGTAGGGAAGCGATTAGATAGTAGTATTTATTGTTCATAAAAACTAGAGAATTTTTGATATTTTAGGGTTAACAAAATCCTTAAAAATTTCAGTCAAAGATTCGGCAGTAAAGTCATAGTAAGAGTTATTGCCCTTTTTGCCAATTCTGAAACCATGCTGAAATTTATCTGAAACCTTTATGGTAAGACCTTTTGATAGATCTTTTTTAACTTCCTGATAAAGAAGTTTTTCCAAAGCATCTTTGTCCTTACTATTCAGAACAACCTCCATATCGATTACGCCTTTATTCTGAAAATGCTCGGCTATTTTGAGGATCATGTCCTTCATTACAGAGGGGGTCAGCTGTTCTGCGATTTGTTTGTTTAAAACTACATCAAACATTTTAATAAGGTTGTCTTTTAAATTCAGAATAATATCTCGAGCGGTCTGCTTGAGGGCTTCTTCACCGGTTTCTTTTAGTTTTATGGCCTGACTTTGTGCTTCTTCTATTAATAATATTTTTCTGGATTCAGCATCCCGGATAATTTTATCGGCATCTTCCCGTGCCGTGAGGATGATTTCCTGAGCTTGTTTCTCTGCTTCCTGTACTCCATCCGCTTTAATCTTGTCGATTAACGATTGCAGCTGAATATCCATATTTGTTAGTATAGGGGATTAATTTTTATTAGGCAATATTGTTATGTAGAAGTCATTATAATCCGGCAAGTGTTTTGGAAATGTCTCTGTAACCTTTCATGTCAGCCAGAATACGGGCTGTAATACCGTTATTGTTGCTTATATTGATATCAGCTCCGTATTGCATTAGTATTTTTACCATTTCATTATCATCATTATTAACTGCAGCCATTAATGGTGTCCACTTGTCTTTGGTGGTAGCGTTTACATTGGCTTTATTGTTCAAAAGCAGCATGACGGTTTCCAGATGTCCGTTATTAACTGCAGCCATTAGCGCTGTCCAGCCGTCTTTACGTCTGGCATTGATATTAACATTATAGTTCATAAATAATTCGATGATCGCGTTATGCCCGTTATTAGCAGCCGACATCAGCGCTGTCCAACCATCGAAGGTTTTAGCATTGATATTGGCTTTATTTTTGAGAAGGATTTGGGCTTCTTCCACATGATTGTTATGCGCGGCTGACATCAGCGCCGTCCAGCCGTCATTTCTGGCCGCATTAACATTGGCTTTATGGTTGACAAGCAGCTGCAAACAATCCGCATATCCCTGGTCTGCTGCTGACATTAAAGGGGTCCAGCCGACATTGTTGCTGACATTGGCATCAGCACCATATTTCAGTAAAATTTTTGCGGCATCCAATTGACCGTAGTAAGCAGATTCCATTAAGGGGGTTTTGTTTTTTACTACTTTGTTTAAATTTACATCTTTGCTGATCAGGTAAAGAAGGGTCTTGATATTACCTTTACCAGCGGCATCCAATAGTAACTCATCATCATTCAAAACCACATTTTTTGAGGGTTTCTTTATTAATTTGGTATTGTCTGATTTAGGAACAAATAACCACAGACCAGCTAGAAATATTATTAATAAAATTGTAATAATTAATACTTTTTTTCCGGAATTTTTTTTAGATTTAGCCAGCGTCATAAGCGGTTGTTCTTTAACAGAATCCAGCTCAGCTATTCTGAAATCATGATTGGAGAGCTCGACCAGACTTATCAGATGATTTATAAGGGGTTCGAAGTCCGATCTCAGGAGTTTAAGTTCCTGGAAACGTTTTGTTTCTTTAATCAGTTCATATAACTTGTCATAGCTTATATCCTTGAAACTATTCAAATTGAAGTGTTGTTTGTGAAAAGTAATATCGTCAGTGTATTTTTGAATATCATAATATGATCTTATGTCTTGATTTTTCTTTTTTAAATATTTGACCAGTGATTTTTCAAAATACATTTTTAAAATCAGATGTATGGTCCTGTTTAATCCCAGGTTCATAAACTGTGAAAAATTCAAAAGATCGGTTATGTTGGGATATAAAGGATGTCCGATATCAGGATTCAGGAATTTGTTTATTGTGGATTGAGTGACTGTAAAAACATCTTGGCAGAGTTCATTATTCTCGTCAGGCAAACAGATATGCCCGGGCTGATTTTTGCCAAGCGTCTCGTAAGAAATGGCCTTTGGCCAGCGTTTTATCTGCTCTTTAGGGCTGTTTTTATTTGGCCATTCATCAAGATATTTCTTAATATCGTTACATACAAAGGATATTGTCATATATAATATATCGGTTTTTATATCATTTTACCCCACTTTTCACCGAATTTCTTTACTTATTATTTTTACCACTATTATGGCATACTGTTTAGTAATGAAATTGCCACATAAAAAAGAGGATTAATTTATGAATAGATTAATATTGTTTAAGGATTACAAGAGAATTTTTAAAGACGTATTTATTATCTTCCTATTCACTTTGAGCTTTAGCACGGAAACATTGGAAATAAAATCCGGCGCATCTTTACGACAATGGGGTAACGGATGTTGGGGACCGGGGTCTTCATATAATAACTATAATATAACCGGTAATTATTACCATGACCTAAAATTTTCTACTAATATTCCTGGTAATCGAGGTATCTGGATAGGACTAATCAACGCTACAGAAAATTATACTCTGGATTTAACAACTTATGACAGAATAAACTTTGATGCCAGAAACAATAACAGCCAAACTATAGTTTATCTAAAAGACATCAGCAATAACATAACCAATAAAATTTCTTTATATCAACTTTCAGCGGAATATAAAAATTTTACAATATCTGTGAATTCTTTTCTAACCACTGGTTTTGATATGAAAAAAGTTAAAGAAATACTGTTTGAACCATATTTTAATAATAATTCCGGAACAAATAATTTTATCGCCCGAAACATTAAATTGATATCAGATACATTTTATTTAAAAGAAGGGGCTGATAGTGTCCCATGGGGTAACGGGGCCTGGGGTGGTACTTATACATTTTTCCAGATAACACAAAACTTCTATCACCAGTTGGAATTTACCAACAGCAATTCCGGCTTCTGGATCGGTATAACACCTTCGAAGAATAAAGATTTGAAACCATATTCCAGACTTTTTTTTCAGGCAAAAGCCAACAATTCCGAGGCATTGATTTTTTTCAAAGATACAGCCGGAAGAGAATCTTCCAGGTATAAGATTTTTAATATTTCTTCTGATAATTTCACGGAGTACGAAATCAGTATGAACTATTTTCTATCCGGGAATTTTAACATAAAGAATGTTTCTGAAATTTTATTTCAGGCCGCTGAACCGCTTTATAACACTTCGCAAAAATTAGTTTTGGCTAATATACGTCTTGATAGCAGACAATTAACCACGGGCACATTAAACACCTTGCTTGTCGATGTTTTAAACACACAACAATATAAAAATTACAGTCCGCTTATAGGCGGGTTAAATTATAGAAAGCAACTGCAACATTTATGGAACGGTTATAAATATCGATTTATTGATAGTTATAAAAATATAGTGGCTCCTAATAAGAATTTGCAAGGCCTGGTCTGGGACACTTATACCGGAATATCACCAACCAAAATAGAAGCAGCGGACATAGCCAAGTCTGAAGGATCCGGATATGCATTGCTAATGGCTGTTTATATGAATGATCAAAAAACATTTGATGAAATTTTCAGGGCTACCTGGTTGAGCAAAATGCATAAAAATACATCCACAGGTTTGTTCACCTGGAATATTAAAACAGACGCGACATTCCTGGGAAATGATACTAATTCCGCGATAGATGCTGATCAGGATATCGCAATAAGCCTGATACTGGCAGATACACTTTTAAAGAAAGGTGTCTGGAAAAATACCGGACAAAATTATTATGGATGCGCGCAACAGCTTATTAATGCTATTTATGATCAGGGTATTTTATTCGGTATGTTCTTGCTCCCCAGCGACGAAAGTGGCCCGGATGGCAAGGGATTTACTGAAGTTGAGAATGAAACCAATTTGTCCTATTTTGCGCCGGCCTGGTATAGAATATTTGACTCTTATGAAGAGATTGACCATGACTGGCAGGCAATTATTGACTGGGGCTATAAGACTATAAATCGGGTGAATAAGTATAAAAAGCCTATAGCTCCTGATTGGTGCGATTTCTGGGGTAATAGTCTGGAACAAAAATACTGGTTTTATGCTTATATGCTGGGCAAAGATGCAATTCGGGTATATTGGCGTCTTGCTACAGATTGGTTATGGTTCGGAGAACCCAAGGCCAGAGATTATTTAACCAGCACCAGACAGCTCTTTCAAGGCTGGGGAGGCATTTTAAAGCCTGCCGAAATAAAACCTTTGGAGATGAACGGAAGCCTTTCTTATTTAACAAGAGGAAACGCCTTTAATTATACGGATATTTCTTATGTTTCCATGTTTGCCGCCGGAGCAATGGGAACAACGGATAATGTTTATCGCAGCCAATGGAAGCTGGCTTATGATGATTATTTGTATTTGGCGCAGAACGGGCTGGATTCTTTTTTGGGAGCAAAAAGGCCCGGACAACCTGAAAAAATAGATTTTAACACTAAATATAATTATTACAATCATTGCCTGGGCATTTTGTCCGGCCTTATGCTTACCGGTTGTTTCCCCAATATTTATCCGGTTAATACGATTATAACTAAAAATATAGATGTCAGCAAAAATCTTAACGCTTACTATCCTTTTGACGGAGATATTAAGGACAAATCCGGCTATAAAAGAGACCTAAAAGCAAGCGGTACTCTATATTATTCATACCCTGATGCTGTCGCAGGTAAGTCTTTGAAATTCACTAAACAGCAGTATTTAACAACAAGCAATTTTACAGCAGGCTGGGATAAAATTACTATTTCTTTATGGCTGAAAACTACTGCTCCGTCTGAGAATTACAAATTAATCAGCACAGCCTTGTGGCCGCCGGGATCAGGGTGGATGCTGGGCACACAATATCCTGAAGCCTGGGCTGAACGTGGAGTGTCTATAAGAAAAAACAGCAATTTTAGGCGTTATACCGGATTTGTCGCAAATCAGTGGAACCATCTGGTTTTATCTTACGACCGGACAAATTTTATAGAGTATATTAATGGTGAAATTTCTTATGCTGAGAAATTAATTAACGGTCCGAGAATCGGTTCAGGAACAAAACTGATGATTGGAGCCTGGCTGCCTTATACCGCATACAACTATTCAGGTTTAATGGACGAAGTAAGAATTTATAATAAGTCTTTGACAGCTTCGGAAGTGAAGACACTTTATTCTTTAAGAAAGCCTAACAATATTTCTATAACCGAGGAAAACGGAACGCAGGATTTTTATGAAACAAACTCGTTTAATGTAAGGATATTAGTGAACGGTAAAGTATGTGCTGAAAATGATTTTGTGCAGAGCAGCCAGCCGGTTATTACTCTAATCGCCGGCAGTGAAGAGGGGCTGATAAAATCATGTCAATTATCGGTTATAAAAGATGGGTTCAATGATCAGCAAAATATAGAAACTGATGAAATTCAGATCCCACTTGAGCCATCAATAACTATAAATTTGCAGACACCCTGCAAGCTGGATGACGGACGCTATCAGATAAGCTGTAAGTTAACCGACGGTGATGACCGGATTGCTTACAGTACATCTCCGTATTTTTATGTTCAAGCTTACCAACCCTTAATTGTAACCGGTTCTTTGTCTGCTCCTAACCCGTTTAACCCAAATACTGAGGTGGCTCATATAGGTTTTAATGTTAACAAGAATTGTACGATAAAGCTGTATATTCATTCATTAAACAGGGAGCTTGTATATAACAATACTATTATGGCTTCAACCGGTTATAACGAGTTTCTCTGGGATGGATATGATACTTTTCATAAGCTTGTTCCCAGTGGAGGTTACTATGCTTATTTAATCGCTGATGATAGCCAGGAAAAAGTAAAAAATCTTATAAAAATTGCAGTGGTAAGAAGGTAATCTGATGAAGAAAAGTATTTTAATAATTTTTTTGTTAAGCTTGCTGTTTGCCGGAGATTGGCTTGATGTGCAGCCGGACGCAAGGTCTCAGTCCTTAGGTGGCGCTGATATCTCCACTCTGGGAAATGCCTGGGCAGCTTTGTCCAATCCCGCATGTTTAACAGGGAATTCACAACTGAGTTTTGCCTCTTTTAAACAAATAGAGGATGTACAGTTTTCATATGCGGGTTTTCAAATGGTTTTATTTAACGGATACATAGGCGCTGTCTATATAGATAATGGGGATTTCGGATTCAAAAACACCAGCTATACGGGAGGGCAACCTGTAATATCAGGCGCGGACTTCGGGTTTAATAACAGAGCGTTTTTTTTAAGTTGGGCAGCTCCTCTTTTTTCCAATAAAAATTATAACATTCAAGTTAACTGGGGAGTTACTTATAAAGTCATTAACCAGAGGATTGCTGATTATTCAGCCTGGGGACAAGGTGCGGATCTGGCCCTGGCTGGCAGCATCGGCAATGCTTTAAAAATAGGCCTGGTCCAATATAATGCTATATCTCCATCTTTTTTGTGGAATAGTTCCGGTCAGGCAGAATCCATGACAAAAAGAACAAAGATCGGTATGGGTTATTTTATTAATAATAGTTTACTGATTGTTTCGGCATATGAATTGGATGGATATAGATATAACAAATTATCAATTGGGATCGAATATTCCATAGTCAACACATTATTTTTACGGCTTGGCGGTTATCACAACTCAATCTCAAATGATGGAGTGAACAATCAGAATAATATTACAGTCGGTGTAGGTATAAAAATTTACGGACTGGAGTTGGATTGCGCTTATGAACCGGCGAATATTGAATCTTTAGGGGATACGTTTAAATTTTCCATAGATTATTTGTTATAAACTGTACAGGTGAGTGTCGGATTTTGTCTTTCAGGTTATAATTTTACAATTATGAAAAATATATTGAAATGTTTTGTGTGGTTGCTGCTATTTTATGCAGGCAGCTTATTTGCCGCGCCTCAGATTACAGTATTATCCTATCATCATCTGGACTATGATCCTGTTAAGAAAACTCCTTATTCTGTGAAGAGCGCAAATTTTATCGAACAAATGAATACTTTAAAACAAGCCGGGTTTAGTTTTATCACTTTAAAACAGTTGGATAATTATGTTTATAAGAATATTGCCATACCGGATCATTCATTACTGGTTACGTTTGATGACGGAAATTTGAATACATATACTATCGCTTATCCGATATTAAAAAAACTGAAGATACCCTTTGTGGTTTTCATCTATGCGGGAGCCACAACAGCTGGACACAGATTAAGGTTCGCTAACTGGGAGGAAATAAAAGAGATGTCGGACAACGGCGTAGATATTGAATGTCATACCTACACCCACCCTATCTTATCAATCCCCCCAAAAACAATTAAGTCCGCGGCAGCCTATGAAAAGTGGCTTGATTTTGAACTGGTTGATTCCAGAAAAAAAATTGAGGAGAAATTGGGTAAACCGGTGCAATACCTGGCTATTCCTTTTGGGGCAATGGACAGTGTAGTTTATGAACAGATTAAAAAGAGTGGTTATAGAATGGCCTTTAATGTTCACGGAATGAATAATAATTCTTTGTCTGACCCTTTTAACTATAACCGGATTATGGTCATGAGCACGGATTCTACAAAAAATGTATTGGCAAAGGCCATGGAAAATCCGGTATATTTTGAAGATTGTCATCCGGTAAACCTGAGTCGTATATTTGAGCAAAACCAGATAATACGTTTTAAATTGAAAAATCAGCAGAACTATTTGGCGGAAAGTGTAGAACTATATATTTCAGGAATAAAGAAAAAGCCTGTATATAATTGGGGTAACGGATATTATGAAATGCCATATGCTTTTACGCGCAAGCAATATTATAACCTGTCAGTTATGGCAAGGAACAAGGATAATAAGAAATGTCGAGGAGACTGGATTTTTCAGTATAATAATGAAAAACCGGAGTTCTTAAATTAGTAAGCGCCTTTTCTGCTGAATACAGCAGGAATGGTTTTTACGATAATTACCAAATCGCCGATTAATGTCCAGGCATCGATATATTTCATATCCATATCCATCCAGGTTTTAAAATCAACATCACTTCTGCCGCTTATTTGCCAGAGACAGGTGAGCCCCGGTTTCATGGACAGACGACGACGAAATTCATTCTCGTAACGTTCTACTTCGGAAGGGATAGGCGGTCTTGGGCCGACAATGGACATATCACCTTTCAACACATTTAATAATTGGGGGAGTTCGTCCAGACTGAAACGACGCAGAAATTTTCCGAACGGAGTAATCCTTGGGTCATCCTTCATTTTGAATGTTGGCCCGTCAACCTCACTGCGGTCTCTAAGACCTTCCAGCAGGTCCTCAGCATTTTCTATCATGGTACGAAACTTGTACATTTTAAAACGACGTCCGTTTAATCCAACTCGTTCCTGAGAAAAAATAATCGGACCGCTGGATGTCAGTTTTAATATTATAGCTATGGGAATAAACAAAAAGGGTATAAATACAATCAACGAGAAAAAGGTAAAAATTTTATCCAGTGCATATTTGATAAGAATAAGCCTATGTTTAATCGGAACAGTTGTAAATGTTATCATGGGTATGACTCCAAGATATTCCACATGGGTTTTCGCAATCTTCATCTCGAAATTATCCAGGTTGATCATGGTCATAATGCCCATCTTTTCACAGAGAAAAATGAAACTACGTACACTGTTAACTTCTTCATTATTAATGGCAAATATAACCAGGTCGACAATGTTGGTTTTTAAATAATTTTCCAGATTTTGAATATTATCCCTTACCATTTCTTTATACTTGAAATTTACATCAATTTCGGTCATCCGGCTTAAAACTCCGATTAATTTAAAGCCCCAGTGTCCATTTGTATTGATTTCAGAAATTACCATATTTGCTTCTGTCCCCGTGCCGACTACCAATACATTTTGAAGATATTTACCTTTGGCATATAATCGATGCAGAGTTTTTCTTTCTATATAACGGAATATCAGAGAAAAAACCAGGGTAGCAGTAAAATAGATCATAACCATACTGCGAGAAGGAACATAACGTTCGAAAACATAAAAAATAAGCATGGTATAAGCAAAGGCCTGAATATAGGTTGACAGCCACTTTCTAACTATAACCTGTGAATCGTAAAAACGGTCATATCCGTAAAAATCATTATTGGTACCGACAATATTAACAAGTAATATACAAATAAGAAACAACTGTAGATAATGGAAAGGAGAAATAATTGTTTTTTGGGTGATGAGCCCTACAAAGAAGTGTTCATGTATAAAATAAGCCGACAAAAAACATAAAAAATTAATTAGAATGTCTATCGCGCGATTAAAATAGGTTATGGTAGCAATATAGGTTTTCAGCATTATGACGAACTTTTTTTAGAATATAATTAATAATTATATATTTATTACGGGAATTAGCAATAAATTTATCGATATTGTTATGTTAATTTCATTTTTTTTCTGTATTCTTTGAGTATTTCGCTGAATGATGCTTCTTTGGGGTTAATACGCTGATCGTTAAAATAATATTTGTGGCGCTGATAATTGGGATCATTAATAACATTCATAATATTATTAATAATTTTTTGTATATCCTTTTTAAAGCGCTCCTTGGAAAACTTTATGGCGTGATTGCTGATAAATTCTTTGTCAAAAGCAATAGTGTCAAACTTGAACAGCATTTCTTCCAGGGCTTCGGGCGTCTGCTCATCAAAGAATAATCCGGTTTTGTTTTCTATTATAGTCTCCAGCGCTCCGCCGCTCCGAAAGGCAATCACCGGTTTGCCGGCCGCCTGGGCTTCCACCGGAGAAATGCCGAAATCCTCCTCGCCTGGAAAGATAAATGCTAAACATCCGGCCATCATTTTTTCTACAATAAAATTCGGTTGTCTGCCCATAAAAATAATATTATCTCCTGCAAATGACTTGAGATGCTCCATGTCCGGCCCTTCACCTATGATGACCAATCTCTTGCCGCTTTTGGTGCAGGCTTTCACTGCCAAATCTATCCTTTTATAACCGACCAGTCTGGAAACAATAAAAAAGTAGTCACCGGCAACATCAGATTGAGGGAATCTGGAGGTATCAACCGGAGGGTAAATAACCAGTGAATACCGGTTATAAATATTTTCTATTCGGTTTTTAACATTATCCGAATTGGCAATGAGGTGCGTAATATGCCTGACTGTATAGCGGTCCCAAATACGCAGCGCAGTCAGAAAATAAGGGAGAAAGAATCGAAGTACAGGGTTGATCCTTTCTCTTTGTACATACTCCTCGGCTCTATATAAAAAACGCGCAGGGGTGTGCATATAGCAGATGTGTTCCTGATAATGTTTTACAGGAATGCCTTTGGCATAGGCAGAACTGCTGCTGATGATCACATCGTATTTTTTTAAGTCAAAAAAAGCAAAAGCTAAAGGATACAGAAAAAAAAGTTTTTTAAAAAGTTTGTAAACAAAAGGAAGTTTTTGCATCCAGGATGTGTGGATAATTGCTTTGTCAAAAACACTCCAACTGGCTCCTTTCTTATACAAAGATGTATAAATCGGCGCAGCCGGAAAAAGTTCATGGAGAACCGAAACCACAAATTCCGCCCCTCCCTGCTGGTTGAGAAAATCGTGAACAATCGCTATTCTAGGTTTGTGAGTGGTTTCAATAAAAAGCACATCAGTTTTTATTTTTTTTGCAAGCTCTCTGATTATGCTGTCTTTTTCCTTATCTTTCTTATCCTCTATAACTATTATCTGGTCCCATTTTTCAAAATAAACTGTTTGATAGATATCTTCAAAACTGCTGAAAAATTTATTTTTAATACTGTCTTTTTTTATAGAGACATCGTCCCAAATGAGTATTTTCTGAAAGGAATACTCGGAATTATGGTCATGGTATAAATAATCATAAATTGCTTCGGCCGTTTTTTTTGAAGAGATTACCAGGACTTTTTTTTTGGATTTGCGCTTAAATGACATTTTGGAAATGGCCAAATAAAGCACCAGAGAGTAGGCAAGAAGCAGCCCGCTTAGATTGAAAAGAAAGTCGGTGAAACTAACAATCCTTGAAGGTTCAAGTATTTGCTGCAGCTCATTAGCAGCCGCGAAAACAATTCCCAGAACAGCGTAAATTATGCTGAAAAAAGGTTTTCTCTGGGTGTAGACTGTAAAGGATTTCAAAAAAAATAAACCCAGAAAAAAGAATACTGCAAAATGAAATAAATTTTTCAGATATTCATCGGGTAAAAATGTATGTGTTTGAATATTTGGGAATCCAGACATAACCGTAGCAAAAATCAGCATCAGAAGGAATGCTAAAAAATAAAAACGTTTTCTTCCGTTAGAAGCCTTGCTCTTCCCCACAAATTTTATCTTAACGTTATTTTTGTAATTCTACAATAATGTTTTCAGCTGGAAATATATAACAGAGAAAAGTAGCCTCATAAAGACTTTTTATTTTAGGGTGGATGTTGATAACCGTTTCCAGTAAATAATTATATAACAGCCATTTTTTTTCAAAAAGGATGTCAGCCCTGTTTATTTTGGCAAAACCAGGGAATTTAAAATAATACTGACGACCAAAACCGGAGTTTTTTACAAAAAATTCAAAGGTCCTGTGAGAAAAAGTTTTTTTGTGGGTTGGGTCTACATGATTATTGCGGGATGTATAATGCGGGACCCTTATAACAAGTTTTCCTCCCGGTTTCAGAATGCGGTAGAGGTCCTGTACCAGGTTTATATAGTCCAGGTGTTCCAGTACATCCTGGCAGATTATTTCGCTGAAACATTCGGTATGAAAAGGCAAAGGCAGCACATTTATGTCGTGTACCACATCTACACCGGGCATAGACGCAATGTCCAGATTCACATACCCTGGCTTTATATCTGTTCCGCAGCCTAGATTAAGTTTTTCATACATAGTATTAGTTTATAATAGATTGATAAATCTGAATAGTTTCTGCGCCAGCTTTTTCCCAAGAGAAATTTTTTGCTCTTTCTTTACCATTTTTTTGCATTTGTTCGAGTTTTTTCGAGTCATTATATAGCCAGGATATTTTTTCTCCCAAATCCCGGATATTTGACAGATAAAAATATTCCACGGCAGCCGCGCCTATTTCAGGCAAGGAAGACGAATTATTGCAAAGCACTGGACAACCACAAGCCATTGCTTCCAGAATAGGGAACCCGAATCCTTCATAAAAGGATGGAAAAATAAAAAGGGAGGAGTTTTTATAGACAATTTGTAATTCATCATCTTCCAGATAGCCGGTTTGTATTACTGTGCCGATTTTTTTGTAAGTGCTTATTTTTTGTTCAATATTTTTGTAAAGCCAGCCTTTTGGACCGACGATAACCAGTGGATATTTTTGTTTTTTTTCTTCCCAGAGCCAAATGAGGGCATCCATCAGGCCTTCGATATTTTTTCGCGGTTCCATGGTGCCAACAAAAAGCAGATAATTTTCAGGAAGACCTAACCTTCTCAGAAGATTTTGTTCTGTTTCAGGTTTTATAGAGTTGATCTGAAGGTTCAGACCGTTATGTACTACAGCGATTTTTGATTCCGGAATATGCAGGATTTCTATCAGGTCTTTTTTTGTGTTTTCGGATACAGCGATAATTCGGTCTGCTTTTCTGGCGGAAATCGCAGTCATGGTAGTAAGATATTTTTGTTTGGCACCTTTGTAATACTGGGGGAACCTGAAATTGGCCAGATCATGAATGGTAATGACGGTTTTTATTTTTTTATCAAGGATAAGAGGAACCACGTGCATGGGATTATGCAGTAAATCAATATGGTTTTTGCGCAAAGCATGTGCCTGCAGAACCTGTTCCCAGAAAATTCTTGTATTAGGGTTGCTGGTATTCAGGCTGCTGACCGCATGATGAAAATCGGAGTAAAAAAGAGCAGCCAGATTTTCAGCATGAAAAAGAGTAAGTTCATATTTTTGTTTATGCAGCGCCCAGAGGAGATTTCTTATATATAGACCTATGCCTGTTGCGCGGTAGTCTTTGGAAAAAGAGAGCAGATGTGCATTAAATCCTACTTTAATTTGATCACCTCAGTGTAAAAGGCGTAATATTTTTTTGCGATGTTCGGCCAGGAAAAAAGGTCCAGTACATGTTGTCTGGCAGCAGGCTTTTTATTTTGCCATGTTTCCCAGTTTTTTTTGTATTCGGTTATTTTATTGAGCATATCCTGAATATTTCCTTCTTCAAAGATAAGGCCGTAATCACTGGTGATTTCCGGAATAGAACCTGATTTTGACCCTAAGGTTGTTGTGCCGCAGGCAAATGCTTCTATTATTATACGCCCAAATTGTTCCTTCCATCCAGTCGTAGTTCTGGAAGGAACGACAAGGAGGTCTAGGCTGTGATAGAAATTAATCAGTTCAGGAAGCTTGAGCGGACCTTTTAGAACAACTTTTTTTTCCAGATGATAATTTTTTATATATTTTTTAAGCCGGCTTTCAGCAGGTCCGGAACCACAAATTGTCAAAACCGCGTTATCCAGTGAAATCATGGCAGTCAGCAGGTCGAAGACGCCTTTGGCTTCTACCAGACGGCCGGCATAACCGAGTTCCAGCGTCTTGCCGGCGAGTTTTGGTTTGTAAAAAAAGATGTCAGTATCAAGGCCCAGACCGAGATTTCTTACTTCACCGTTGTATTTTTTCTGCCTTAGAATAGCCGCCACTTCCTGGCTGCAAACATGTATCCCCTGGATATTTCTGAAATTAAAATTTTCAATTAAGTTAAAAGGGAAAGGTAGTTTTTTATAAATATTCTGAGCGCTGTAACAGACTATTTTTGCTTTTAGACGCAATATTTTTTTTAATACGACAAGTTGTAAAACCGACAAGCTCCAAGGTTCTTCGAAGATTTCTATAAGGTCAGGCTGGAAAGAAAATAAAGCAGTGAACAATTTGTTTATGTAAAAATAAAGAGCATTATTGCCTGTAAAAAGTGTTTTCCCTTTGATAATCTTGTAAGTTTTATCTTCAGTTTTTTCTGCGAAGACCTTCCTGGTATTCTCATCCCACCAGGGGGGCACAAGCAGCATAAGTTGCAAATCCCGACCTTGCTGTAAAAGGTAATGAAGCTGTTTATGATTTTCCTGAAGAACAAAATTATGACCGATAACAAATATTTTCATTGTATTCCCTGATATATTTTTAAGAGCTTTTCTATCATTATATCTAGCGAAAAAAGGGATTTAAATCTTGTGTATCCCTCTTCGCCCATTTGTTCTCTGAGATTTTTATCCTCAATCAGTTGTTTGAGGCTGGTCGTCATTTCCTTAATATTATGCACCAGAAATCCGGTTTTGCCATCATCCACAATATCCAGCGGCCCGCCATAAGCATAAGCGATTACGGGCAGCCGGGCAGACATTGCTTCAATGATAGCGAGTCCGAACCCTTCCAGGAGTGTGGGATTAAGAAATATAGAGGACTGAAAATAATAGGGTATTACATTATTCACAAGACCAGCAAAGATGATAATATCCGTCAGGCCAAGTTCCCGGCATTTCTTTTTTAATACTGTTTCCAGTTCTCCTGTTCCGACAATGTTTACTTTAAAGATAAGTCCCTGTTGTTTTAAAGCGGTAAATACCGGAAGTATCTCCTCTATACCTTTTTCTTTTTGCAAACGGCTGACAATGAGTATATCAGGGATTTTGTTCCTGTTGATATCACCTTTCAGCTCCTCACTGCCGTTAAAGATTACCGTAATCTTTTGTAGACTTACTTCTTTTCTGTCCAGCATCTGTTTTTTTACTTCGTTAGATATGGCGATGCATTGATCAAAAAAATAAAAGCTGAATTTAAAGATAATTTTAGCCAGGAATTTTTTGAGAAAATTACTTTGAGAGCTGGCAGGCCTTAAAAAGTGCTGGGTAAATACAAGTCGTTTTATTCCTGCTGGATATTTAAGGAGAGCGCCGGCTATGGCGGAACCGCCCAGATTGGCATGCAGAACCTGTATTTTGTTGTGGCGAATGCTGACAAGAAGCGTAAGCAGATTTTTGAGAGATAAAACAGATCCGCTATACTCATAATAAGGTATCTGATTTTCGTTAAGTTTTTGGGCAAAAGAAGGATTTTTATTGAGCCAGACAACAACATTCCAGTCGCTGGTTTTTAGTCCTTTGGCTGCGTTCAGGATATAACGTTGTACTCCCGCGAATTCCGGCGCGGAATTAATCAGGAAAAGAACCTTATTGGGATTTTGATTGGACATTATGAATCAGTTCCTTTTTTTCGATGAGCACAAATATCAGGCTTAAAAAAATCCAGAACAAAGACCCGGTACCCCTTACCCAGAAAACATCAAAAACACCATGTGAGAAATAAGCCGTAATGCTGCCGATTAGCCCGATAATAAGGAGTTTGCTTTCTAAAACGGATTGTTTTGGGATAGCCTGTAGCGTTTTTATAAAAATGAATAAAATAAAGAAAATAAACGCGGACAGACCTACAATTCCCATTTCAGAAGCAAATCTTAAAAAAACATTGTGCGGGTCGTAGGAAACAAGATAGGAAGGTCTGTTGCCGATAAATTTTTTGGATGCTTCGTGAAAATTGGCAAAACCCCAACCCAAAATGGGTCGTTCCTGAAAAGCGGCAATGGCAATGCTCCAATAGGTTCCTCTTTCCGAGAGGGTATGCTGACTGGTGGCAGCTGAACGAAAACCGGCAGGTAGCAGAAAAATAAAAAGAAGCGCGCCCGCCAATATTACCAGAATATATCTGAAAAATACTTTTTTACCAAGAAGCAGGCTCACAACTAATGTGCCGGTGAAACCACCGAACCAGGCCCCTCTGGATAAGGAAGCCATTAGTCCAAGGGTATTCAGGATCACAAACAGCAACCAGTGTTTTTTGCCGCTGGTCATGAATTTCATATATAAATAGGGCAGGGGAAGTACCAGCAATCCTCCCAAAGCATTTTTATGTAAACCTAAAATATATAAACCTGCTTGTCCGATCTGCAGAAAACGAATAAAAGCATATCCACCTAAAAGAGCTGTGCCGATTGTCAGAATATTCATGATCAGATCTACGTGTTGCGTATTTTTTATATTATTAAAAAGCATGGTAGTGTAAAGGAAAGCAAAAACCATGTATTGAATAATTTCTTTAAGTGTACCCGCTTTGTCGCCTGATACAAAAAATGAAGCGACCATAGCCATAAGCAAGACAGTAGAGGCTATGTCTACACTGGGCAAAACAAACTTTTCTTTGTACAGTAAGGTGCGCAGCAGCCAGGATATCAGGGTTACCAGCATAACCAGGTCCACCAGAGGGACTATAACAGGCCCTATTTGTCTGGCAACAGGAATAATGGCCGCGACAGCGATAAGAGTGACGCCAATTTCTATGTTAAAGAAAAT
Organism: Candidatus Margulisiibacteriota bacterium; assembly: GCA_028715625.1. Taxonomy (NCBI): domain Bacteria; kingdom Bacillati; phylum Candidatus Margulisiibacteriota; species Candidatus Margulisiibacteriota bacterium. The sequence goes on from JAQURL010000007.1 coordinate 20,954, forward strand.
AACAAGCAGTCCCCATAACCCAAGAAACCCCAGTAAAACAAGAAGAGGGGAAAAAGTGGTGAGAAGTAAGCCCAGCACCAACCCAGTCAAAACGTATAAAAAGTAATTAAAATAATTGTCGTGCATAAAAAGAGATGATTTGATTGTGGAAACGAATTTTTTTAAAGTTGAGCTTAAAGGAAAGCGCAATATTACGCAGAAAATACCCTTTGATCTTAACAATCAGAAAGAACTTTAATCCCCAATTGCCATAATGTTTGCGGTGATATATAACCTGGCTGAGAAAGAACAGTGGGTTAAAATCAGCCTGGTCTTTCCAACTGCCTTTACCCAGATGAATAATATCTCCGGCAGGCAAAAAATAGGAACGGAAGCCTTTTTTATATAAACGGAATGCCAGATCGGCCTCTTCAGCGTACATGAAGAATTTTTCATCAAAACCTTGCATGGTATTAAATAGAAGTTTGTCTATAAGGAAACATGCTCCGCTTAAATAATCAACCTGTTTCATATCACTATAGGTAAACTTGCGGTAATCACCGAAAAATTTGCTCCGAGGGAAAAGGTTGCACAGGAAAAAACTTTCACAAAAAGCTCTCCATAAAGTTGGAAATCTGAAAACAGATTCTTGCAGGGAATGATCTTTGTTGCGCAATCGCGGTCCGATAATCCCGATTTTTTTATTACTTTCCATCACTACTATTAAAGATTTCAGAAAGGGCTTGGTTATCAGGGTGTCACTGTTTAGAAATAACAGATATTGTCCGGTAGCTGTCTGTGCTGCTTTATTATTGCCACCGGCAAAACCCAGGTTTTTTGAACTTTCCACCACAACAATCTGCGGATAAGTATCTTTTATAAGCTGTATACTTTGGTCCTGTGAGTAATTATCGAGCACAATAATTTCGTAAGTTATTTTGTTTTCATAAGCATAAAGCGATTTTATGCAATCAATTACAAGCTGCGGGGTTTTATAGTTGACAATAATAATAGAGACCAGCGGAGTAGTTTTTTGCTCTGGGCTCATAACCTAATATTCCTTTATTGGTTTGGCTGGAGCTCCAACCACTACAGTTCTGGCCGGTACATCTTTGGTTACAACCGAATTCGCGCCGATTATTGCATCGGATTGGATTCGGATGCCCTTATTGATAGTGGATTTTGCTCCAACCCAGACATTGTCTTCAATAAGCGTGGGCAATGAAACCGAACCTCGTTCATTCAGCGGTTTTTCAGGATGATTTTGATAATTATGGTCTGTGTCGCGAATGGAAACATATTCGGCAATCATTGTATGTTGTCCGATCCTAACCTGCTTACCGGCCATTATTGTTACTCCATGGGCGATAAAAACATGATCTTCGATCTCCAGAACACCTTCACCTTGCGCTGCAATTACCGTGAAACGACGGATTTCTACATTCTTTCCAATAATTATTTTTGAACCTGGTTCAACTATCCATTGAACGTTACGATCAATTTTTACAAATCCCCGAAGCTGAATTCTTTTATTAAAAAGGATAAGAAAATAACGCCAGGCCCAACCTAATTTTTGAATAAAGTTTTTCATCTTTTATATATTATATAATAATCGTTTTACCTCTTCATATCTACTGTCCCAGGAATTCTTTTCCGCTTCCCTTAACCTTTTATCAAGAAATAAAGGTATTTTATTATTCAAATGATCGTTAATTGCCTGCTTGAAAGTCTGATTGTCTGACACCACGGAAAAAAGTTCCCTGAAGTCCGTGAAGCCGCTTACAGAAGTGCTGATGACCGGCTTTGAGGAACAGAGATATTCATATTGTTTTATTGGATCAAGACTTTGCGTAAAATCAGTCATTAAATGCGGAACGATTAGGATATCCGCGGAGTTTTGATATTTTGGAATATCCTGATAGGCAACAGGGCCTAAAAGAAAGATATTCGAGTATAAATTTATTTTTTTTAGGGATTCCTGCAGCAAATATATAGGCCCGACAAAGACAAAAGAACAGTCAGGGAACGAAGTAGCGCAATCCAGTACGAGGGGCAGGTCAATTCGCTCTTCATGTACAGTCCCAGTATACATTAAAACAGGTTTTTTCATGGGCATGTCTATAGTTTCATTTGTTTGATATGCAAATAAATCCACGCCATTTTTTATTAGAGTAGTTTTTTCATTATAAGATTTTTTAGTTTCCTTTAGTACCTGCGAACAGACAATAATTGCGTCAGATTTGTCTGATATATATCTGTCAGCTGCCAGGACGCGCTCACACTCTTGAAGCTTATAGCGCGCTTTTGTCCAGTCATCAGTGATATCATAGATAATTTTTCGACCAGCCAACTTATCGACAAGGAAATACTTGCTGTGATCGTTGATCCATAAAATATCAATCGGTTGTTTGAGAATATTTTTGATTTGGCGAGTATATAACTTTTGATTCCAAAGGCGAGTGGTTTGAAAACGTTCGGGAAGGAATTTTCGCAGAGAGTAAATATTTATTTGATTAAAATGTCTTAGCCTCGACTTGGGAAATTTATAGAAAGGCACCTCAGGAGTAAGGAAGGAAACCTTAAAATCCCGCATCATCCGGGCGGCAAAAAATTGGTTTCGTCTCCAGATTTCATCCCAATTCTCCAGTGAGATAAAGACCAGATGCAGGGGCTTAATTTTTCGGTAGATTTTTATATATTGTTCACTGATATTGTCCCAACTGAAATTTTTGGCGTATTCAATGTTTCCTGTTTCAAAAATCTGATATTTACCCAGCATTTCTTCCAATTTTTCTGTAAACTCACCAACATCGGAGGGATCAACAAGCAGGCCGTTTTTACGGTCCGATACAAATTCCGGCGGGCCACCTTTATTAGTGGCAAGAATAGCTTTTCCTGCTGCCATGGCCTCAAGGGCAACTATACCGAAAGGTTCATAACGTGATGGCATTACTACAAACATGCTGTTTTTCATAAAAGAAACTGTTTGCAGACGGTCCAATCTTCCTAAAAGTATTATTTTGGCAGAGAGGTTAAGTTTCATGATTTGATTTGCCAGTTCATTTTCACATTCGCCGCTACCGCCTATAAACAGTTTCAGTTCAGGATATTTTTTTTCGATGAGTGAAAAAGCTTTAATCAACAAATCAAAACCTTTATTATAGGTGAGACGACCTGTAGCGAAAATATAACGATCTGGGACTGGTGTCACAGCAACTTCGAACTCATTCGGTTCAATTCCGTTATATATTACCGAGGACTTGCAGGACACATCCAGGTATTGTTCATTTATTTCATCTAATGTTGCTTTGGAACAAGCAGTTACATGATCAGCCTGTTTAAGTCCTTTACGTAGAACTTTGCGTAAAAAAGAGGAGTCCTGATATATTTGGGTGGAATCCATTACTGTTTCACCCTGTGTGGTAATAAGCAATGGTGTTTTGGTCATACAGGCCAGTATCCGCAGATAGTGTAAATGTCCACTGGTGCATTGAATATGAATAATGTCCGGTTTGTGCTTATGATAAAGCCACACGAGTCTTGACATTTCCAACGGGAAAAAAACAGCGAAACGCAGCATATTATAAATTTTTCTGGCTGGCAAGTGAAAATGGAAACGATATAAGATTATATTGTCGATATTGTCTGTATATCCTGCATTCGGCAGCTTATGAGTCAAAATCTGGAGGGTAAATCCTTTTTTAACCAGAGTCGCGGCCAGCTTGCGGGTAAGCTCTTCGACTCCACCCAGAGAAGGATAGTAAGCGCTCGGACATAACCAGATATTCATAATAGATCCTTTAAGCAGGCAAGTAGTTTCTCCCCGCTATTTGTCCAGGTTTTATTTTTAACAAGTTCCAATCCTTTTTCCGAAAGTTTTTTTGTCCATAATGGATCAGAGAGAAATGCCGATAGTTGTGAGATAAGACTGGAACCGTTTTGCGGGTCAAAGAACAGGGCATTACCTGCAGATACTTCGGGCAGGGAAGAGGTGTTTGCACAGATTACGGGTAAACCGCAAGCAAACGCTTCCAGAACAGGTAAGCCAAAGCCTTCATAGTAAGACGGGAAAAGCAGGGCTAAAGCTGCTGAAAGGATTCGGGGGACATCATTATCTTCAATATATCCCAGAGATATAACAGAGTCCGGCAGGTTTTGCGGTTTGTTGCCAAACAGTACAAGGCCAGGCTTATTGCCGACTTTCCAGTCTGAATAAGTTTTTAGAAGGAAGTTGACATTTTTTCTTAGGGAACTGCCTCCGTATGCAACAAAAAATTTCTCCGGGAGCCGGTATTTAGCCTTTATTTTTTCTTGATCGGCTTTGGTATGCGGCTTGAATTTACTTAGGTCACAGCCATTAGGAACAACTTTTATCTTTTCCGGATCAAGTTTGAAAAAATTAACCATTTCTTTTTTGGAAAATTCAGAAACAGTCAGTATAAGTCTGCATCTGTTTAACAGTTCCGAAGTGTAAGCAGGAAACGGTTTTTCACCATCAGGATAGCGAAGAGCAACGGTATCATGTATAAACAATATGTATTTGTCAGGTGCAATATGGCGATTTTCATGTAAACCGATTTGTATGAAAAAATCATAAGGTTTCAAAAATAAATTTTCGATGTTCAGTTTAAGTTTATTACTCAGAGAAAAAAATTTTCTTGGTAACGGACAAGAGATTGTTTGGAAACCGTATTTTTGCATTTCACTGCAATGGGCTTTCAGAAAGTGTTTACGACCCGCGGCAAAATTTGTTACCTCGATGTTCAGGCCCTGTAAAGCCCTCATTAATTCAAGAGTAGCATAAGTCATACCAAATTTTTGGCTGGAAATAACATCTATATCAAAAACTATTTTCATTCAGATTTACTCCGGATCATCCTTGGTTGCTGGGGTGTCGATAAAATCGAAGAGAACTTTATCAAGAATACATTCCTTGTATAATCTTCCCAACAGCAAGTTAGTATTATAAATATGATACTTGTTTTTAAAGAATTTTAAAGCAGCTGCTTTTTTGTGTTCCAGATAAGACATATCTGTCATTAAATTTAATTTTTTGTAAATCGATTCGATGTTTCGAGCCTCGGATATTTCGCCGGCTTCACCATATCCTATCATTTCAGGCATGGCCAGTAAGTCGCTTGTCAGTACCGGTATGCTCATGGACAGAGCTTCCAGAACAACAAGCGGAAAGCCGTCAGCAACAGTGGGATAAGCAAAAATATCAAACTTGGAGAAATAATCTTTAAGTAACTTTTCTCTGGGAACAAAATTCAGCCATTCAATCCGGTAAGGCTCCAGTTCCTTTTTATTAAATAATTGTTCACAACCGATAATAAATAGCTGTAAATTCTTTTTTTCAGGATAAAGTTTTTTATAGGCCTGAAGTAAATACCAGCCCCCTTTAGCGTAAAAATCTTTGGCAATAAAGCCGATTATTATCTGAGACGGGTCTTTAATTTTATAATTTACAGGATAAGATGGAAGTCCGATTGGAATTACCCTGATTTTATCCGGATCGGCCCCTTTTTTCAGATATTCATTTTTTAAAACCTCGGAAAATAATATAATTTTTTTTACTTTTTTATAACAGACAGAAGTTTCTATAATATTAAAAATTTTACAGAGACCTTTTTCCATAAATTCCATAACAGTAATACGCCATGCCGGATAGTTATGAAAAGTTTCCAGAAATTGCCCAGCAGTGAGAGCATTGCTTATTACTACCGGTGGCACTTTCCCGCTCAGGTTTACAGGGAAGACATGAACATGGACCAGATCAAAATGGTTTCTGATATGAAAATACTTCCAGGGATTAGCGAAAAGCCACTGTTTCCGACGAAAAATATTAATTATAGTGATTATCAAAGCCGGGAAGAAATCCTGAAATATCCAGAATTTGCTATATTTCATGTTTTTCCAGAGAAAGCGCAGTCGTTTGCGTTCAACAATATCTTCATTTTTTAAGGCTGTTACGTAATCGGTATATTCAATGTCTTCAGGAGGTCGGTTTAAGATTGACTCGGTATAAACAATATCTCCGCAATAGATATCAACATCTCTGACAGGGCTGATGAGCAAAATTTTATAAGCGCTCATTTTTTCCTTTTTTACCTTTGATAAAATCCATTATTCCCAAGAGAGAATAGGACATATTTTTAAAATTTTTGTTTTTAGCCGGCTTAAGCAAACCCTTTATTATCAGACGCAGATTGTCAGCAAAAAAATGGTAAATAAATAGCACTATATATTTTTTTCGGCCATACCTGGCAAAAAACTGCAGTCGGTTTCTTTGACAATAATAGTAAATAAATGGGTTTAGCGCTGCTGTTTTAGACACCTTGTGTTGAACTTCTGATTTTGGGGTTACAACACATTTAAATCCATGATGTTTCACCTTCATACAAAAATCAGCATCTTCAAAATAAAGGAAATATTGTTCATCGAAAAGGCCGGTTTTTTCTAACATGTTGTTACGTATGAGCATAGCCGAGCCTGTAAGAAAATCAACCTCTAAAGGGCCTGCAAGAGGTCGGGTGTTATGAAGTGTCAAACCTTTTTTGTGATCATAATAACCACCTGCAAAACAGACATTATTTGTTCCATATACTATATTTTGGGGGGTACATATCCCTATTTGTGTATCCCTTTCCAATACAGAAATTAATTCAGGCAAAGTACTGGAATTGAGCACAATATCATTATTAAGGATGAAGGAATACTCGTAACCCCTGTTAAGTGCTTCATTAAGACCGGCGTTAACTCCTGCGGCATAACCCATATTGTCTGGAAGTTCCAGGATACTTAACCACGGTAAAACATTTTTAATATTTTGAACCACAATTTGTGAGGAATGATTATCTATAAGTAAAAGTTGCTTTTTATTAATTCCGGATTTAATACAGGATTCCAGGCATTCCAGAGTATCCTCAATATTGTTGAAATTTATAATAACTACCAAGGTTTTTTCAAGCATCTTCTAATCTCCATTATATTGATATTTTTATATTTGACTATTAAAAAATCTTGGCAGCGGCTAAAATAAAAGAATGAAACATTGTCGTATCTGCAAGGGAAATTTCAAAAGCGAATTGCAAGTAAAAGAAATGATGTTCGGGTCTGGCAAGGAATTTACCTATCAGCAATGCGAACATTGCGGTTGTCTGCAAATCAAACAATATCCTGAAGATATTTCCGGTTTTTATTCTGACCAATACTATTCACTGCAGCCTCTGGAATTTAGCAGAAGGTCCCGGTTCAAACAGTTTATACGGCGACAATTTACCAAATACTATTTATATGGCCTTAATCCCTTGGGATATGTGATGTTTAAGCTGCTCAAATGGCCAGCTCCTTTTTATATAAAATGGTTTCAGGAAGCTGGGGTAAACCTTAAGTCCAGAATCCTGGATGCAGGATGCGGTGCCGGTTATTTATTATTGTCTATGTATAAGGATGGGTTCAGGCATTTAGCCGGTGCAGACCCGTTTATAAATGAAGAGATCACATACGACCGGAATTTAATCATTTATAAGAAAAGTTTAGAAGAAATGCATGGTAAATTTGACTTTATCATGATGAATCATTCCTTTGAGCATATGCAGGAACAGGAAATGATCTTGCGGCAGGTTTATCGTTTGTTGCGTCCTAATAGTTATCTGATGATCAGGATCCCGGTTGCAGATTCCTATGCTTTTCGGGCATATGGGGCTAACTGGGTGCAGTTGGACGCACCCCGGCATTTTTATTTGCATACAGTTAAAAGCATCAATATCCTTGCGGAGAAAACCGGATTTATTGTAAAAAAAATTGATTATGATTCCAATGAATTTCAGTTTTGGGGAAGTGAACAATATATACGAAATATCGCTTTGAGGTCTGAAAAGTCTTTTGCTGTCAATCCAGAAATGTCGATCTTTACACAGGATGAGTTGCAAGCCTATAAAGCAAAAGCGCTCGTTTTAAACAAAAAGCAGGAAGGTGACAGTGCCTGTTTTTATCTATATAAAAAAGATAATAATGATCGTAGACACTAAATGAGCACGACAAACAGATATGTTTTTATTGATGCCTTAAGAGGTATTGCTGCCTTGGGCGTTGTAATGCATCATTTATTTCATACAACCGTTTTTACCAGAATTTATTATCAGATAATGCCAATCGTTATTAAAATAATAAGTGATTACGGCAGAAATGGTGTTCAAATCTTCTTTGTAATAAGCGGTTTCGTGATAGCGCATTCTTTACGCAACAACAAATTAAATATTAAATCCATATTTGGGTTCATTATCCGCAGACAGGTAAGATTGGACCCGCCCTATTGGACCGTTATAATTATTATGCTTTTTTATCAATTTGTTGAATCGCACCTGCCCCTGGTAACCCAGCCATTACCAAGTTTATCAGCTGTTTTATTAAATTGTTTTTATTTACAAAGGATTTTTGATACGACACAAATTCTGGATGTGGCCTGGACATTATGTCTGGAAATTCAATTTTATTTATTCTTTATTATATTGCTGGCCATTGGAATACGCCTGGTCAAACCAAAAAATAATCCCAGCGTAAGTTTTGCTTCAGTCGGCTTGGTACTTGTAACCGGTGTAATTTCGCTGATTATTTACAGATATTCCGGAACAGCAAAATTTGTGTGGTTTATATTTGACTGGTTCTTTTTCGCAGGCGGTGTTCTCTGTTACTGGGCCTTACATCATATAGTATCAAAATGGTTATTTTTTCTGTTTATTACCATTTATATTTATTATATATTGTTTGCGATTTTTATTCAAAACAGCGGTTTGGATCTCAGCATTCTGCTGGCTGGCTTTGTTACGGTTATTACCATCTACGTTCTGGGGTATTTTAATAAGTTATCTGTTTTCTTAAAAAATTACTTTCTACAATATTTGGGCAAAATCTCCTACAGCTTATATCTTATTCATCCCATCGTTATTTTTTTTGTAATGCGTTTGGGTTATAAATTAACAGGGGACAATCATATTCTGGCTTTGGGCTGGTATATACTGGCTTTCTTTGCTACATTTATTGCCGCTCATTTTCTTTATAAGTTTGTAGAAAGACCTAGCATGAATTTTTCGTCCAGAATAAAGGGTATTCTGACTTAAGTTCACAGGTATTTTATAAACATTATGTTATAATTGTTGTGATCCACAGACAGAGTTCGCAGCATGTAATACAAAAGGAGATTGAATATGAGATTCGGAACCAGAAGCTATACACAACTTGTCAAGGCATTCATAGACCTAAGGCATTACAAGGCATTAATCAATATTTGTACTAAAGCAGTGAACCCCAAAGAATTTTTGAATAAATATTTATTCGGCAGTGGTACTTATCCTTGCCAAATCAAAGTAAAAACTTCTATCGGGATAATTTCTATAACGGCATTTAATTCTCATGATTTATTGACCATAAATGAAATATTTTTCAGGAAAGATTATCAGGTAAAGCCTGATATTCAAATAGTAGCAGATATTGGTTCCAATATCGGTATCAGCGCACTTTATTTTTTAACTCAAAATCCCAACGTAAAATGTTACCTGTTTGAACCCAATCCCAGTAACGTAGAAAAATTGAAACAAAATTTGAAAGGATTTGAGTCCAGGTATGTGCTGCAAACATATGCAGTATCAAACGAATCAGGAACCTTTGATTTCGGTATAGAAAGCACAGGGCGCTATGGTAGTCTGGAGCAGCATTTGGGGCAAACCATAAAAGTTGACTGCAAGGATATAAACAGTGTTTTACAACTTATTATTAATCGGGAAAAGCAGATCGATTTGCTGAAGATCGATACAGAAGGTTCGGAAATAAAAACTTTAAGGGCAATAAACGAAGAGTATCTCAAGGATATTAAAATGATCTGTTCCGAATCCGAACAGGTTATTAATAATGGGGAAGCCGAATTGCTGCGCAAGTTTTTCCGGCAAAAGATGTATGGTACAGTATGCTGTTTATATAACCGGTTTGGTTAGGACCTTTTTCCACTGCTGAAAAACAACAGGATAGTCATATTTCTCTTTAATCAGCTGTTCGGCTTTTCCCAACAATGAGTTCATATCAGAGTTCATTACATCATTGATTTTGGCTATCCAGGATTCAGTATTTAGAGGCAGAAGAAATCCGGTTTCTCCGGAAGAAATAATAGACCTTGGCCCCACATTGTTTTGTCCGGCAAGAACAACAGTGCGTGAGGCCATGGCTTCCAGGATAACCAGCCCGAAGAGTTCTTCCCATCCTTGACGTGGCCTGGATGGCAGCAGCAGACATTTGGACTTTTTATAATATTCAGCCAGTTTTTTTGTGGGCTGGAACCTTACCACGGTTATATTAGAAAGTTGTTCGAGGCTCTGAATCTCAGGACCTTCACCTATAAAGGTAAAATGATATTGCGGCAAGGCAGTGACGAGCTCCTTTAAAAACGAAAAGTTTTTATCGGCGATAAAACGACCCACAAACAAAATTCCCTGTTTTTCAGTTTCAGAATTTTTAAACACAGAATAATCCACAGCGTGCGGAATTACCTGAATGGAGGTTGATTTGCCCAAAAATTCCGCTAAACCGGCTTTCGCTGTTTCTGTGACAGTAACAATTTTTAGCCGGGATAAAATATTTTTCCAACTGTTCAGAACATCATGGTTATCATTGGGTAAGGGTTGATTTTGATTTGTCCAGTAAGGCCAGGAGGTCTGATAGATTAATTTGTGTCTGTTCAGAAAAAGTTTAATTTTATCCATATCTGCTGAAAAGGGTTCCAGTGAAAAAATAATAGTCTTGTTTTTCGAGAGATATTTCAGAGATAAGAAACGCAGATAATCTCCCAGACTGCAGAGCAAGGCTTTGAGCTTCTTTTGTTTGAAATAAGCCCAGCTGTGTTTTAAGGAAGCGTAATAGGAAAACATGGCCAGTTTATAGTGGCCGTCATATTCTATAACCTGATAAAAATGTTTGGAACGGCCGGCGTGCATAAGATATATGGTCTTGGAAAATTTATTAAACAAAGTGCGCAGGAAAGATTTTACAAAATTACGGTCGGACAGAAATTTAACCGGGTCGAGTAGCAGAAAACGCAGATAATTTTTTAAGGCATAGGGCCTGTCCTTTTGCGCGAAACCTACCCAGGCCTGCCACTGATAGCGTATTGCCAGAGACTGCCGGTACAGTTTTTTGTCAACACTGGGATATTCTTTGAAAAAATGTTGAATGGACTCAAGGGCCGCAGGACCGATTTTTCTATAAGCATTGGCTGAATTGGTTTCATGATGGCGATGCAGGACAAGTTTTTGTGGCAGGTATCCAGCTTCAAATTGATGAGTCATTTTCAGAATAACATAAAAATCTTCAAGAGGCAGGCCATTTTTAAATCCACCGACAGCATTTAAAGATTCGGTCCTGAAAAAACAGGACGGCCCCAGCAGCTGCGCTTCATTTGAGAGTACTTTTTTTAAAAGATAGCCTCTGGGTTCAAGCGCGATGTTTAATGGTTGGTGAGCGGCAAGTTCTTTTTCATGATGATAAACATCACAGTAAATCAGTCCGACAGAGGGAGAGGCAACCTCGAAATGTTGGGCTATAGTAGTCAGTGTATCAGGCAGCAGCATATCATCAGAAGCAAGGTAATAGAAGTATTTTCCCCTGGCTTTGGATAATCCCAGGTTAAGCGTAGTGCTGACCCCTTCATTATTTTTATTAATATATTCAAAGCCTTGAGGATACTTTGCCAGAAGCTCCTGAATTTTTTCATGTGTTTGGTCTTTTGAGCCGTCATTAATTACTATGAACTGGATATTTTTACAGGTTTGTGTGAATACGCTTTCTATAGCTTTTTGCACATAATTTTCATGGTTATAAGCGGGCATTACTAAGGTAAACAAAGGTTCCATATTTATTCCTTTAGCAATTTCAGTTTATACAAAATGAGTACAACCAGCATTTTCAGACTATGCTTTAGGGAAGCTTTAATAAATGGACGATAAACAAAAAAAAGTCCGGCTGCTTTCATATATTTTTTTTGCAGCCGGTAGTGATTGACCAGCCCAAAATAATAATGATCGATTTTAGGTTGAAGGACTTCCGTGTATTGATATTTGAAAAGTTTTTGCAGCTCAACATTAAGCAGCAAAGCCGAAAGGCAATTTCTCTCAAAATGTTCTGTTTTTTGAGGCGAAAAGATACCGCCGGCATGGACCCGGTATGTGCTTAACACCTCGGGCAGATAATAGATGTCGCCAAACCGGGCATTTAAAATATGTAACGCATGGTCCAGCGTGAGTATTTTTTCAAACCAGTCAGGGAAAGTTTTAAACAGACGGTTGCGAAACATGACTGAGCAGGTATGCATAAAGTTTTTGTTTAAGAGGTCAGGAAGGCTGGACCATTCGGCAAAATCAGGCTCAGGGTATAGCGTCGATTTTTCCGGCGCGGCCGTATAGATAACTCTGGTGCAGTTAAAGCAAATGGCCGCGGCTGAATGAGCATCCAGGATATCAGCCTGCCTTTGCAATTTGTCCGGTTCATTCCAGAAGTCGTCTCCTTCGAGCAGCGCTACATATTGTCCGGTACAGGTTTGCAGGCACTGTATAAAGTTTTTGGCCATGCCGATATTTTTGTCCGGTAAAAGTAGTCTGATACGCTCGGGGTATTGGGCTTTATATCCGAGAATAATTTCACGGGTTTTGTCTGTAGAGCAATCCTCGCCTATAACCAGCTCAACATCGAAGTTTGTTTTCTGAGCCAAAACACTTTCAATAGACTGGGCTATAAAAGCCTCATGGTTGTAAGTAATCATACAGACGCTAACTTTTGGGGCCATTTGGCTACGAGTTCCGGAAACTTTTTAAAATGTCGCAAATCCTGCAAACATCATCAGCAGACAAGTCGCCGTAAAAGGGCATGGACAGTACTTCTTTAACTACCTGATGCGCAACCGGCAGATTGTGCGGTGAGGAAGAGGGGATTTGTTTGTAACAGGTATATTCGCTGCACAGCGGATAGAAATATTTACGTGTAAACACATTAAATTTCTTAAATTCAGCATACACAAAATCTCTGGATTTTCCAAATTCCTCCTCATTTATACGGATTACAAAATACTGGTAACTGTTTTTAATGGCTTCACCCAGGTTCAAAAATTTTATACCGGGAACGTCCTTCAAAGAATCTTGATACTGCTGTAATATCCTGCTACGTTTTTCTACTTCCGCCTGCATACAACTCAGTACCTCCAGCCCGATTACAGCTTGTATCTCGTTCATCTTGCCATTAATTCCGGGCATGACCACTTCCTCCTCATTTTTTATACCGAAATTTTTGAGCAGGTTGATTAATTTTTTTGAATGCTCGTTTTTCATAGTTAAGGCGCCGCCTTCGGCTGTGTGATAGAGCTTGGTGGCGTGAAAGCTGAACATGGTTATATCCCCGAAATTCCCTATACCCTGATCATGGATTTCGGTGCCGAAGGCATGGGCCGCGTCATATACAACTTTCAGCCCGTAGCGGTCGGCAACCTCCTGAATAGCCTGCACATCGCAGGGCGTTCCAAATACATGTACTCCCAAGATTCCAGTAGTATGCGGTGTGATCATGGATTCTATTTTTCTGGCATCGATATTCATGGTCTGCGGATCAATATCGCAAAAAATCGGTTTAATGTTGTTCCAGGTAAGCACATGAGGTGTGGCCGGGAAGGTAAATGGCGTGGTGATAACTTCTCCGGACAATCTTAAGCACTGACAGGCGACAATGAGCGCGATTGTCCCGTTATTAAAAAGAGTAATGTAAGGTACTTTTAATACCTGTTTGAGCTGTTCTTCCAGCTGCTGATGCTGATAACCGTTATTGGTTAGCCATTTGGCCTGCCATACTTCGGCAAGCCTGTTTTTAATTTTGTCCAGATCAGGCAGGATAGGCCTGGTAATATAGATGGGCGCACTAAAAGGTTCCTGGCTCATAAGGTTCCTTCCAGCTGTTTTTCCAGCTTCAGTAAATTTTTTTGTCTGTCCTTTAGAAAACTGGCTGGTATACCTGCGTAAATGCCCCAGGCCGGAAGTGATTTATTTACCAGGCTCATTGCGCCTACAGCAACTCCTTCTTCCAGGTTGAGATCGGGCAGCACTACAGTATGGGCGCCTATTTGAACGTATTTTTTGAGACAAACAGGCCCACCGCTAATTTGTTTATATTTTTCCGGCACAGTGGAATTAGTTAAATGTCTGCCGCTGAAATCATCAATCGCGCTATAGATGGTAACCCGGGCCGAAATGCCACTGAAATCCTCAAAAATAATCTGCCTGGCGCCGTACAAGGCGCAGAAAGCAGAGATATGCACATATGAACCCAGGGTTATTTTGCCTGAAAGTATGCAGAAGTCATCAATCCGGACATTATCGCCCAAAGAGATATTCTCAGGATTATAGAAACTGGCATTACGGCTGATTAAAACATTCTTTCCGAAAGTTTTTAACCCTAATTCCCTAAGTTCGGAATCTGTATAAAAGGATGTTTTCAAGATTTTATTCCCTTTCAAATAATACTCTTTATTTTATTTTTCTACTACATAGAGCACAGACCTGGGGTGGATACCATTACTAGCAAACTCATCAGCCCCAAAAAAAGTTTGGTCCAGCATTTTTACCTTAAACCCTGCATCCACCAGCTTTTGCAGGAACCCTGCCCTAGAGTAAAGCCTGACATGATCATCTTGCGCGTAATATTTCCAGCGTTCCTCAGCAGTTAGTGACCGGTTATACTCCAGGTCTTCATTGATGTCCAGCATAATAGGGACCATGATTATAGCCCAGCCATGAGGTTTCAGTATCCGTTGAAGTTCTTTAAGTGCTTGCCTGTCATTGGGGACATGTTCCAATACATGAGAGCAAAGAATTATATCGAAAGAATTATCAGCCAGTGCAGGCATAGCGCTAATATCTACCTGATAGTCTATGGGTTTCAGATAGAGATCAGCTGTTTTATATTCCAGCTGTGGATTGCGGACTATAAATTTTTTTAAGGCTTTGGAGGGTGCGAATTCCAGAAGTTTAATATAATTTTTAATGAGGTTGGTATTAAGATTATTTTTAAGAAACATGGCGTAAAGTCTTTCTCTGTCTGAAGCTTTGCATACCGGGCAGAGGTAATTAAAAATGTTGAGGGTTTCAAAATGGAAAGGTGAATAGACAAAACCCTGCTTGTCCAATTCCTTTAAATAACCCTGATCTAACATCAGAAAATGGCTTATCCCTGATCCGCATACCGGGCAGTGATAAGATTTAGGTTTCAATAAAGAGTGCAAACGGGAGATAATATTCATAGTGCAGTGTCCAACCTGAAATCGATATTTGGTCGCACAGCACCTATCCATTTGCCGAACCAGTCTCTTTGTTCGCTGTCCAGTATTTCAAAAAAGGCTATTTCCGGTTTTTTATATAAAATTGTGCCGCGATCACGCACAAAATAAATTTCCAGAGAATATTTGTCATCATTGAGGAATTTTCCCGGAATATGACATGTCCCACTACATAGACCTTCAGGCAACACTTTTGATTCGGTAACCAGATTAAAAATACATTCACCGGTTACCTTCCAGAGGACAAGACTGAGATTCAGGTTTATGTCAGGTTTTAAATTCCAGAATTCCAGCGCAATATCCACCGGAGTATCTACGGTAAGGGGTTGTCCGGGGTTCAGATGTGAGGGCGGGGCTATTTTGATTTTTTTTATTCTTATAAAATCATTGCCCGGCGCTGACTCCACTGGCCACTCCTGTTCTGAAATCATTTGAATTTCATGGTTCAGATAATGGTGAACTATCTGATTTATAGGACCGTATTCAAGGGCTTGCCCGTTTTTCAGTAGCAGTCCTTTGGTACATAAGCTCTGGACAGCGGACATATTGTGGCTTACAAAAAGTACGGTACGACCCTGCTGAGTGGAGACCTGCTCCATTTTGCCGAGGCACTTGGCCTGAAACTGCGCGTCTCCCACTGCCAACACTTCGTCAACAATCAGAATATCCGGTTCCAGATGCGCAGCTATGGAAAAAGCCAGTCTTACATACATTCCCGTGGAGTAACGTTTAACAGGAGTATCCAGAAATTTTTCAATCTCAGAAAAAGCGACAATTTCGTCAAATTTTTTCTTAATTTCGGATCGCGTCATGCCCAGAATAGCGCCATTTAAAAAAATATTTTCCCTCCCGGAGAGCTCCGGATGAAAGCCTGTTCCTACTTCCAGCAAACTGGCAATTTTTCCTTTGATATAGATTTTCCCGGCAGTGGGCTCAGTAATTTTGCTTAAAATTTTCAGCAGTGTGGATTTTCCGGCTCCGTTGCGCCCGATAATGCCGATCCTGTCTCCATCCTGAACCTGAAAATTGATATCTTTTAAGGCATAAAACTGTTCCCTGGTTTCGTTTTGTTTCCGAAGTGTTCGAGGGTTTCTAAGAAATTTTTTAAGACCGATAAATTTTTTAGATATTTCTTCCCTGAGTGTGGAATAATTTTTTAATTGCTGATGCCTTATTACATAGCATTTACTGAGGTTTTCTACATTAATAACTGTTTCGGTCATATTTATATAAAATCCGCGAACTCACGTTCCATTTTTCTAAAATAATAAATTCCATAAAAAAAGATAAATATAGTAATTACTACAGACAGAATAAATCCCGGCCAGTAAATAGAAAAAGACTGCCCTAGAATCACGAAGCGAAAGCCTTCGATGATGCCGACCAGAGGATTAAGGGAATAAAAGAATTTCAAGTTTTCCGGTACGATGCTGCTGTTAAAGCCTACGGGTGACAGGTATAGACCAAATTGCAGGATAAAAGGTACAACATAACGAAAGTCGCGAAATTTCACATTAAGAGCAGAAATATAAAATCCTGCGCCCATGGAAGTTATTAATATAAAAACAAGAAGTAAAGGTAAAAGCAGTATTTGCCAGCCCGGCCAAAAATGATAGTAAAGCATCAGACCAAGCATAATGGCAAATGAGATCAGAAAATCCACACAGCTTATAAGTACAGTGCTGGCCGGAATAATTAGTCTGGGGAAATAAACCTTGGTCAGCAAATTGGAGTTGTTAATCAGCGATTGGCTGGCCTCGGTGAAGGTGCCGGAAAACAATTGCCAGGGCAGCAAACCGGAGAAAACCAGCAACGCATAAGGTATTCCATTAGAAGGGAGTCGAGCCAGTTTCCCAAAGATGAAAGTAAAAACAATCATGGTCATAAGAGGACGAATTATACCCCAGGCAATACCAAAAACGGTTTGTTTATAACGAACCAGAATATCGCGCCATGATAGGAAAAAGAAAAGCTCACGATACGCCCAAATTTCTTTCCAGTACCTGAGGTTTTTCTTGTGAGGCTCAATGGTTGTTTCAGGCTTTTTCTGCATTGAGAACTATTTTTTATACCTTTCCTGCAATTTTTTATCGATACTGGTATTGTTCATCATTTTTTCTTGCTGCATAGACTCCAGGACCATGGTTCCCAGCCCTGCAAGAAAACTGATAAGTGTTATAACTATAGTAACATAGAATAAAGTACTTAAAAAACTTTTTTTCTTGACCTCGTCCGTCATAAGAAATTGGCTGCTGCACATTACAGTGCCAAAGACATTTATTTTCAACTGTTGGAATTTATGGATGATATTTTTAAACACGCTTACCTTGGATAATCCTTCCTGGGCAATAAAAATAATACCATCACTTTTGCTGGAAACTATAAGCGCATCTGTATAGAGATTTGCGGGTGGCAAATAAAAAACTATCAAATCATATTTTTGTTTTAAAAGTTCAATGAAAGCTGTAAATTTATCTTTAATAAAGAGGTCAATAGGATTCCCGGGAATATCTCCGGTACCTACAAATTGCAGCTTTTCAACTGGCAAATCATTAATTAATACAGCGTTTTCCGGGTTGCCATTAATAAATTCATTCAGGCCGTATTTGTTGGGGATATTCAATTTGCGGGCAATAGATGGGGCCCTGTAATTGGCGTCAACAAGAAGCACCGATTTGCCGCTGATGGCTTCATTTATGGCAAAGTTTATGGCTACATAGGCCGAGTCGTCAAGGTTGTCAAGGGAGGCAAAAGAAACTACTTTGTAATTGGAGTAATGCAGGCGCATATGAGTAGAAATTTCCTTAAATGATTCCACAAAGGGACTTCTGGGCAGTTCTTCTGTTAGAATTTTTTGTTTTTTGGACTTTAGGGGGATATAGCCAAGAGCCAGAGAAAAATCTTTATAATAAAGAAGCTCTTCGTAAGCGTCAAAAGTATTTTCAAAAAAATCACGGAGCACAACCAGACCGATAGAGATGAGTAAGCTTACAAAAAAGACCAGTACCAGTTTTTGCTTGCGGCCTGTATGTATTGCTTCTTTGGGATAGTCCGGAGTTTCAATTAGTTTCAGGTTCCCTACATTTAATTCTTTTGATATTTGTGCCTCCTGCAGTTTTTTTATCAGCAGAAAATAATTTTCCTGCTCAATCTGCAGAAGCTTCTCCAATTGTTTAACGGCATTTTGTTTGTCATTGTCAGCTAACTGGCCACGGGAATATTTGCTTCTTTCTTCGCTATATACCTGAACTTTGTCCTTGAGGTCTTTTATAGAATCCACCTGATTTTTAATTTTAGTTAAAAGATTGTCATAATAACCCGATATGGAATTGCCATTTTCTCTGGACAAACTTATTAGTTCATCGCGAATTTTATTATTGATTTCTGCAATATCCTCATGATTTTTTTGCATTTTTTCCCGTTTTTGGACCATATTTTTGAGGATGGGGGATTGCAGATATTTAATGTAAAATTCCCCTCCCTGTTCAAATTCTTTGTCCAGTTCATATTTACGTTTTTCCGCGATTTTCAAATCTATACTGTACTTGGAAATTTCCGAATCCAGAAAATTTATTTTGTTCGAAAGATCTTCAGCCCTTTTATTGTTGGCATCAGAGTCTGAAAGATGGGTTTTTTTGAGATCCTCCTGATATTGTATTATTTTATGTCTGGTAAACTCCAG
Source organism: Candidatus Margulisiibacteriota bacterium (assembly GCA_028715625.1). NCBI lineage: Bacteria > Bacillati > Candidatus Margulisiibacteriota > Candidatus Margulisiibacteriota bacterium. The sequence continues at coordinate 39,976 of JAQURL010000007.1, forward strand.
TTGGTCCTGGATCATCAGCTCCACTTTACGATTTGTTTCCTGATAGATATCCACATTTTGCTTCAGAATGTGTTTGGAATATACATCAGCGATAATAAAAGAAAGCTGTGGGTAGTTGGTGATGGCTTGAACATTGAGGATATTCGTATTTGATTGTCTGAATATTTTGACATTGTTTTTAAAATTTGCTTCACTGATGGCAATGTCTTTTCTGACCAGCAGATTTACTTCACTTACAACTCGTTTTATTGTATCTTTGGATTTCATGAGTTGAAGCTCGGTATCGAATTTTTCAGAAGCCTGAGCCCGCGATTCCTCTACCAACGGTGCCAGTTTGTCCAGCCAGCCCATTTTGTCTTCTTCTATAAACAGCAGTTTGGCCTCTGATAAATATATGGGTTTTTCCAACAACAGCAAGATACAGGCAATCGATGTGGATATACCCACAATAATCAGTATCATTTTTATTCTGAGAATAATAAGTTTATATAGTAATTTAAGATCCAGCCACTTCATGAGTATTCCTTATTCCGTGTTGGTATTGCGGATAACATCAACAACATTCTTCGGATAATAGAAGGTATCCCGCAGATTCTGCATCTGCCGCAGGATGAATTCCCAATTGCCGATAAATCCTTTGGGTACAAAAACAATACTGCCGGCGTTTACTCGAACATCGGAGACTGGCAAACGAAGTTGAGGATTTACTTTTACGACCTGGATCTCTTTCTCTGTTTTAGCATCGGAAATAAGCCCAATCTCGTCGCCGGCATATTGTGTAAGGCCGCCCGCCTGAGCAACATAATCCAGCAACGTAGCTCCCTCAACATAAGTGAACGCTCCCGGAGCCTTGACTTCACCCAGTATATAAACTTTATTTACCCTGCTGTTCACAATTACGATATCTTCCTGTTGCAACGAGATGTTAGACGAAACGTTATTCTGTAGCGATTCGATGAGATTTACGGGAATTGCCTGTTGTCCTCTTTTCACCGTAATATAATTTTTGTCGGCGATTTCCGTAAAACCTCCGGCTTCATGGATTAAAAAAAGGATTTTTTTTGCTGCATCATCGCTGTCTGTTACATAATATACACCGGGATAAAAAACCTGGCCCAGAACATAAATAGGGATTTTTTTTGCTGTGACCAAAGAAATTACTATATAAGGATTGGTAAAATAATCGGTATATTTTTTGACGAGTTCCTGCCGGAAGTCTTCGATGCTTTTGTTTTGCGCGTTAACAAGCCCCAGATTGGGTAACTCAATAAATCCACTGAGAGATACTTCATCGGTGGTTTTATTCTTGTATAATTTCTCCAGCGCTCCATTGTCTTTTATAGAGTAAATGTAAATATCCAGTTTGTCTCCGGGGCCCAGCATATATTTGTCCGTGACGCCAAAACTGAAGGCAAACAAGAAAAACAAAACAATAAATATGTGTTTAATAGTATCCCCCAACAACATAATTGATTTATTAAAGTATAACAAAAAAAATACAATAACTATAAGACTATAACAAAAATTATTAGGTTTTTGTTATGTTTAATTCCGGCAAAAACTGGGAATATTATTCTTAAACCTAGGATAAGGGGGTAAAAATGAGCAAAAAAAACCTGTTAGCCAAGGATCAATTGAACCCGCGTATAAAAAACAGTCAGTATGATATTGAGAAGCAAATTATCAACCGGAACTTAAAACTGAAGTTATTGCTGGATATTTAGTGCGAGGTTAGGGGATATTCTCATCTCCGTCAATTGGCAGCAATACGCTGAATGTACTGCCTTTACCCGCACCCTCACTGAAAGCTGAAATAGAGCCACCATGTTTTTCTACAAATGATTTGCAGATATATAATCCTAATCCTGTTCCTTTTACCTGTATTCCTACTGCCTCGGAATGTTTTTGAAATTTTCCAAAGAGTTTTTCCTGGACCATCTGGTTCATACCGATCCCTGTATCGATGATATTAATTTTAAGCATGTCATTTTCTGTTTTCATGGTAACAGTAATGCTTCCTTCTTTAGTAAATTTCAGGGCGTTGGATATCAGGTTTGTCAAAACCCTGGTTAAAGCGTGAGCATCACCGTTAATTAAAGGTACATCGTCAGGATTAATGTTGGCCTTTAATTCAACCTGACTGTTCAGCAAAACAGCTTGAAACGATGATATAGCTTTATGGGCAATATCAACCATAGATATCTTTTCTTTTTTAATAGTAAAGTTTCGAGATTCAATTTCTCGAAATTCCATGATTGTATTAATCATAAGTTCCATATTTTTGATTTCTGAAATACCAATGCCAAGTTTGTAGGAAATCATTTTTATTTTTTCAATAAGCTTGGGAATATTGGCATCATTTTCCATGAGGGCTTCAAAATAGGGCAGTAAAGTTTTATCTATTACAGCTCTGACCTGCTGAATAAATCCTCCGACAACCATAGAAGGGCTTCTTAAATCATGCACAATAATGCTGCTGAAATGTTTCTGGGCTTCATTGGCCTGGTGGGCCTGGCGTAAGGCTATTTTGAGCGAGTTTTTTTCCTTTTCATCTTTTCGGAATTCTTTATTGATGTCGATGATGTCAAATATCGCGTTTTTCAAAGTACGAAAGTTATCAATGGGGTCAACTAATGTCGGACCGATAAGCATAAGGATCATCTGATGGTTTTCAGTTTCGTCAATTTTCAGAAAACAACTGGATGTACATTCGGACGGTTTAAAGTTCTTTTCTTCTATGTCATAAAGAAATTGTTTTTTAAATTTCGGGTGAAGTCCTCTATTGCTGATAAAAAGACCGATTCTGTTATTTCTGTTTCCCGGTTCGCAGAACACATGTTCAATTTCACTATATTTTTTCTGATTGGTTAACGATAAGGGTTTTATTTTATTGTTAACTATATCTTCAAAATATTTTTTGTCCTGTCTGGCAGGTCTGGGCTTTTTATAAAGTTTGCCCGCCTGCAGATTCACCTGATCGACCATCTCCCATTCACCGGTTGCTTTGTCTACCAGATATATCGCGCCCCTAAATGAAGAATGAAATTTTAATTGTTGTTGCTCATCAATGGCAATGAAGCAATCACTTATATTAACAATTTCAGTCAAATAGCCTTTAGCCAGATGTTCCTGGTCGGTGATGGACTGCCGGCTTATTCGTCTTAGCTTGATTTCGGTTTGTTTTAGTTTCGCGGACATAAACGCATGATATTTTTCCAAAATACTATCCACAACATTTTCCTGGAAAAAATCCAGGACATCCTGTATCGTCTGTTCAGAATATCCCTGCCTGAAACTAAATTTAAGGATATGCGAGTCGCCGAACCAAACCGCATTCTGAATGTTTTCAGAAGTGGTTCCATCTTTTTTTGCGCAGGAAATTTTAATGCCTACTGAACAAAGATATTGTCTTAGCTGTTTGTAAAAATATATATATGATTGAGCAGTTACATTTGAATTCTGCTGTTTTTTCAGATGGGTAATTGTTTTGCTCAGACTTTGATAATCCGCGATAATTTGTAATTGTAAAGAAACAGTTTTTTTAAACATAATATACTCCACTAAAAGCCATTATTATTATCGGCAGCAAAAAGATAAAATTGCAGATTATTGCAGTTTTTAAAAAAATTGTTTGAATTAAGGGGTTTAAATGTATTATGATAAGCACACCTATGAACTGAGTATCCTTATGTAAGAAAGGAGTTAAGTTATGGAGAATGAATTATTTATGGGAAAAAATAAAAGAGAAGAAAATATTTCTAATAAATCAGGAAAGGATATTCAGCCCAATGAAAAAAAGGTTATTGAGAATCCCGACTTACAGATAAAAAAAGACGAAAAATTCAGCAGTTATAAATTGGCCGAGTTTGAGCTGTTAAGAATAAAAGAACAACTCTTGACATCAAATGACAGCAAACAGGTAGACCATAGAAAGCTTGCGTCTATTATTCAAAGATTAATGGTATAGGAGAATATAATGAAAAGTATAAAAGGCACACAGACAGAACAAAATTTACTTACGGCTTTCGCGGGAGAATCGCAGGCAAGAAATCGTTATACTTATTTTTCCAGCCAGGCCAGAAAAGAGGGTTTTATTCAAATTTCGCTGATATTTGAAGAAACCGCAAACCAGGAAAAGGAACACGCCAAACGGTTTTTTAAATTTTTAGAAGGTGGAGAAGCCCAGATAATCGGAACATTCCCGGCGGGTATAATAGGAAAAACAGCGGATAACTTAAAAGCAGCTGCTGCGGGCGAGGATTATGAATGGGGCACTATGTACCCGGGTTTTGCTGAAGTTGCCAGAAAAGAGGGCTTTGATATCGTGGCTAAAGCTTTCGAGGCAATTTCCATAGCCGAAAAACAGCATGGCAAACGTTACAAGGAACTGGCTGCCAATATAGAAAACGGTGCAGTTTTTAAAAAATCTGACAGCTTAAAATGGCGTTGTCTGAACTGCGGATATATACATGAAGGCAAGGAAGCTCCGGAAGCTTGCCCTGCATGTTTACATCCTAAAGATTATTTCGAGATGCTGGGTGAGAACTGGTAAAAAATACAGAAAACGAAATTTTTTCGTTTTCTGTGCTCAGAGCTCAGAGCTCGGTGCATAGGATCTCGGGGCTCTGAATTGAGGGACTTTATTAAATATAGAGAGGGGCGTAAAAATGGCAGAATTTCAAGGTGTTTATAAATGTGAATTGTGCGGAAATATTGTTGAGGTATTACATTCAGGGAACGGAGAACTTGTTTGCTGCGGGCAACCGATGGTTATGTTAAAAGAAAATTCTGTCGATGCTGCTAGGGAAAAACATGTCCCTGTTATAGAAAAAATTGCTGAAGGTTATAAAGTAAAGATAGGCAGTATCCCTCATCCGATGGAAGAGAAACATTATATAGAATGGATAGAGCTTTTGGCAGACGGCAAAGCATACCGTCAATACCTAAAGCCCGGACAAGCTCCTGAGGCTTTGTTTTGTGTTGAAGCCAAACAAATTACGGCCAGAGAATATTGTAATCTGCATGGTTTATGGAGGGCAGAACAATGATAGATAAAAAAATTCAGAAAGCAATAAACGAACAGATTAATGCTGAAATGTACTCTGCATATCTTTATTTATCAATGGCAGCTTATTTTGATCATAATAATTTAAAAGGATTTTCAAGCTGGATGCGTGTGCAGGCTATGGAAGAACTCACTCATGCCAAACGTTTTTATGCCTTTCTCGTTGATAGAGGAGGCAGAGTCAAGCTTGCTGCCATTGATACCCCACCAGCAGAGTGGAATAACCCTCTGGATGTTTTTACGGAAGCGGCCAAACATGAACAAAAAGTGACTAAACTTATAAACGGTTTGGTGGATATGGCTATAGAGCTTCACGATCATGCTGCCAACACGTTTCTGCAGTGGTTTGTCAACGAGCAGGTGGAAGAAGAGGCTTCTGTTGAAGAGGTAATACAAAGCCTAAAGCTTGTTGATAACCAAGCCAGCGGTTGGTTCCTGATAGACAAGGATTTGGCTGCGAGAACTTTTATACCTCCAATAGGAGTAACTATATAATTATGGCAGAAATTCAACGAGAAGTTCTGAATGACATTAGTTACGGCATGTATATTGTCAGCTCGCAGAAAGAAGGCCGTTATAATGCGCAAATAGCCAATGTTGTGTTTCAGGTAACTTCCGAGCCCATACAACTAGCCCTATGTATCAACAAAAAAAATTTAACTCATGAATATATTGAAAGCAGCGGAATGTTCGGCATATCAATCCTGGAGGAAGCAGCGGATATGCCTTTTATTGGTCATTTCGGCTTCAGGTCAGGCCGTGAGATGGATAAGTTTGAGAAAGTAAATAAATTAATTACGGCTAATAATGTTCCTTTGGTAACTGATTTCGCAATCAGTGTTTTGGAAGGCAAGGTTCTAAAACAGATAGATGCTGCAAGCCATACATTATTTATGGGAGAGATTGTTTTTTCCAGAAAACTGAAGAGTGCCAGGAGCATGACCTATGCTTATTACCATGAAATCAAAAAAGGCAAAACAGCCGTAAATGCTCCAACTTATATTAGCCCGGAAACAAAAAATATTGTAAATAAAGGAGGAATGAATATGAAAAAATATGTATGCGGAGTGTGCGGTTATATTTATGATCCGGCGGTAGGAGACCCTGATCACGGGGTTCAGCCAGGAACTGCTTTTGAGAGTTTGCCTGACAACTGGACCTGCCCTGTATGTGGTGTAAGTAAGGACCAGTTTAATCCGGAAGAATAAAAGCCTAGTATTTACAAGCATTTCAGCCTCGAAATGTTTAAAAGGATATTCTACAGGGAATATTTTTTTATAAGTTATTAATTTGGGGATAATTTTCCCCGATTCTCTTAATTTTAAATAAAATTTTTAGTACAATTAAAACAGATTAATTACAGGGGATATTTTTGCGGTTAACAAAGTGGAATTTTAATTTGAAAAATAAAAGCATTGCTTTCTTTAAATCTTTTTTAGTTGCAGGCATTTTAATCGGTTCTTTGGTTTTTGCGGACAATCCTCCGACTGAACCTACTCAGCTTAACGTTAGAGGTCTTATTAATCCTACTTCTTTGACTCCTAATTATGTAAATTTTTCAGCCAGATATAATGATCTTGATGCAAATGATAGCTGCAAATCATATCGCATCCAGATAGCACCCGGACAAACATTTAATCCGGCCATGGTCCTTTGGGATAGCGGGACAGTAAATGTCACGGGAATATTATCAGCAAATACTCAAAGCGCGCTATTGGATTTTTCACCATCCGATTTGCAATGGTGTGTTACATATAGCTGGCGTATAAGATTTATTGATAATCAAAACAATATCGGGCCCTGGAGCACCGAAAATGTATTTTTTCGTTACAGCGAGGAAATAAAACCTTCATTTCAGGTAGATATTTCTACAGAGGATTATGACAAATGGTATAAAACAACCGCCAACTGGATGAGCTATATTACGATTAATTTTTGGGATAGCGGAGGGTCCAGCCTCAATGCTGCCTATTTTGAGTATCCGAATGTTCAACAGACACTAATGCCCGGTGTCTTTAACTTTTTAAATATGACCGCTCATTTTGCTGTAATTTTTGCAGCGCTAAATGAAGGCAAAAATACAATAAGCATAGGTGTTAGCGACAATGCCGGCAACTTTGTGAGTTCTTCGGTTTTTTATATTGAGAAAGACACAGAACTGCCGAGTATGAATATTTCAGAAAATTTTTCATCTACATATTTCACCGATTGGCAAACAGCGAATGTCGGTTTCTACGATGTAATCAGCGTAAATTTTTCAGATTTTTCGGGATCGCATCTGCGAAATATTTATTACGGGGTTTCTTCAAACGGACAGCTTATCTGGACGTCTATAACCACGAATCTTAATCAGAATGTATATAACAGTTTATGGGGCATACCATGGAATCAGTTTAGTGAAGGGACAAATGAAATTTATGTGTCAGCGAACGATTATGCTGCGAATAGTCGTTCATTATATCTGGCATCAGTCAAACGTGATTCTGTAGCACCTCAGGTTATAAATAATGTTGATAGCGGAATTTATGTAAATAAATGGTATAACTGGTTTGATCAGTCCATAAATATAGATTTTGTCGATACCCAGTCCATGATCCAGAATATAGACTACCTGGTTTCATATAATAATCAATTTCAAAATTCGGTTGTAATAACCAGAAATTATTCGAAAATACAATATCAGGATGATTTTTCTATTAATTTTAACTCACTGACAAACGGTGTTAACGAAATTTATGTGTCAGTGAATGATTATGCAGGCAATAAAGTTTTACAAAAAGCATTTTATCTGCAAAAAGATATTTCCGTACCTATTATACAGAACAATGAGAATTCAGAAGATGTTAAATTTAAACAGTGGTACAAAGCACAGGTTAGCTGGATGCAAAACATTGATGTTGATTTTAAAGACGAGCAATTTTCCAAACTAAAAAACGTTAAATACGAAATTCAAAACAACATAAACGGTGCCCGAGTTATTTCTGATAATTTAAATATATCTTCCTATAATTATAATTGGGGAATACAGTGGAACGACACTATCTCCGGGACAAATAATGTTTATGTATCGGCTGAAGATAACGCAGGGAACCAGACCAGTCAATATGTTTTTACTTTTATAAAAGATGATCAGCCCCCCCAAATAGCTAATGATATGGGTGACCCCAATGTTTTATTGGCCTGGTATAACAAAGAACCGGCCTGGTTAAGTGATATCAGCATACATTTTTATGATCCGAATTCAGGTATAAACAATATAGAATATGCGATCTCTAATAATTCGGGGATTAACTGGCATGATATTTCCCGTAATGTAAAACAAAATACTTATTTAAATAATTGGGGTATAAGCTGGAATAACTTAGTTGAAGGATACAACAGTATAATTATTTCGGTAGATGATATTATTACCAATTCTTATACACAGCTGTATTTTACTTTTTATAAGGATACAAATTCTCCCAATTATAATTGTCAGGAAAATTCGACGGACGCAAAATTTTTGTCCTGGTATCATGAGGCACCGGCATGGCTGCCCAGCATAAACGTTACCTTCGTTGATGTCGGCTATTCAAAATTAAAAGATATAACCTACATGGTTTCAAACGGGACGCTGACAACCGGGGTAATAAGCAACGCGACAAATCAGGACGCGTACAATACCAAATGGCCGATTGACTGGAGTTTGTTAAAAACAGGAACAAATAATATTATAGTTTCCTTTAATGATAATGCCGGGAATAATCGGACAAGTCCGGTTTTATTTTCGATTAAAAAAGACCCACTTATTCCTTCATACAGTTGCACGGAAATTTCCAGCGATCCCAAATTTGCCAAATGGTATTCGAATTTTCCAAACTGGATACAATCTATAACTTATACTTTTTATGATGAAGGTTTCTCTCACTTAAAAGATATATCCTATATTATTTCCAATAATTATACCGGAATTCACGAACACTTATTAACAAGTAATTTGGGTAAAGACACATATAGTAAAACTCTTAACGATGTTTTATGGAACTGGATGGACAATGGTGTGAATGAATATGTAGTTTCTTTTAATGATAATGCCGGGAATACAAAAAATAGTGTTTCCTTTATTATCCTTAAAGATGTACTGCCTCCCTGCTATATTAATGATGAAACAGCAGATTTCAATAAATGGTACAATACAAGCCCGGAATGGATGAATCATATCAGCGGGAACTTTGTTGACAGCGGAGATTCCAAACTGAATTATGTCGGCTTTCTGGTCAGTAATGGAGAAAGCGGAGTTTTTTACAGGGATATTTCCACGAATCTTAATTTAGCATCTTATAATAATAACTGGTCTATAAGTTTTAATGAGTTGGACAATGGAGTAAACAACATTTTTGTTGTTATTTCGGATAATGCTGAAAATTTAGTTAATACTCAAATATTCGCAATCAGAAAAGATATCTTAGTTCCTTCATTCGCTAATAATATCAGTTATTCAAATGTGTGGGAAAATACACCACCTTCCTGGATATCATCCGTAGACATTGATTTTTTTGATGAGGGACATTCATTATTAAACAATCTCGATTACATAATTTCAGCAAACGGTTATCAAAAGACAATAACAATTGCGCATCAGGTGAACGCATATAGTTATCAGAATAACTGGAATATCAGCTGGAATGATTTGGTAAACGGGACTAATGAAATATGGATATCATTTAACGATAATGCCGACAACCGGACTTTAACCAAGGCCATAGAAGTCTGGAAAGATGTATTGAACCCGTCAATTGATAACAAAATGATCTTGCCCGTGGCTACATATAATAAATGGTATAACTTTAAACCTGCCTGGGCAGACGCCGTGAGTGTGAATTTTTATGATGAAGGTGGATCAAGACTAAAAAATGCCTTCTATGAAGTGGCAAACGGAAGTTCAATAAACTGGTATTTGATCAGCGACCCCATTAATAATAATACTTTAAATCAAACCTGGATTATATCATGGGATGTTTTGTACAACGGTACCAATAACATTTATGCCCGGGTATCGGATAATGCTAAAAACGGCAATGTTTCCTCTCTGCTCTTCTGGATAAAAAAAGATATCATTCCTCCGATTATTTCTTGTAACGAAATATCAATCGATGAAAAATTTTCACCCTGGTATAAGGATGCTCCGGAGTGGCTGAATAATATAGATGTCGATTTTGAGGATTACGGATTTTCGAATATCGGAAGTATTTATTATATTGTGGACAGTGTATCCGGTTCTGCTCGTTATACGATTACAAATAATGTTTCTTTAACCAGCTATTATTCTACCTGGGCTATTTCCTGGAATACATTGGCCAATTGTACCAATAGTATCAGAGTAGCCGTAAGCGATAATGCCGGGAACGGTGTGATAAGCGATGTTCTGTTTTATATTAAAAAGGATACAATTCCTCCGACATACTCCAATTTGCTTTCAAATGTAACGACCGCATCATGGTTAAATAAAGCCCCCTCCTGGTTTTCAGATATTCAAACACAATTTTATGATCAGGACCTGTCCCGATTACAAGATTGCCAATATATCATTCTTTATGATGATTACAGTACCAATGAACACCCTTTTTCGATAACCAATAATCCGAATTTGGTTACTATGAACAGCCCTTGGATGATAAATTTTGATTCTTTAGCCGAAGGTTACAACGAAGTTATGGTGAAAGCCATTGATAATGCAGGCAATACCGTTCAATCACCTACATTTGCTGCTATCAAAAAGGATACCATAGCTCCCTATATCATTAACAATGTACCTGCCGATAACCAATGGAATAATTCTGTGCCCGGCTGGTTGTCCGACCTGGATGTAAAATTTGAGGATACAGGTGATGAAGGTAAAATTTCCAATATAAAAGATATCGTTTACAAGATAAAAGCCAATGGTGAATTTATTCAGGAAGTTACCCTGACCAATAATTTGAATCAAAAATATTATACCACCTCATGGAATATAACCTGGAGCCAGATTACAAATGGTGCCAATGAAGTCTATATTTCAATTAACGACTATGCTACCAACGAACGTTTGGATAAAATATTCACTCTTAAAAAAGATACAATAGCGCCATCATATAATTGCCGTGTCAGCGCTGATTTCAATCTCTGGTACAAAGAAAAAGCAACCTGGATGTGGAACCTGGATATAGATTTCTATGATACAGGGAATTCAAAACTGAAATATATTTACTATGGAATCTCAGCAAATAATACGACTAATTATTACCTGATTGAAAGTTCGCCTTTAAACCAGGATGAATATACCCCCAGTTGGAGTTTAAATTGGGATTATTTGGATGAGGGTACATCCGATATTTTGGTGAAAGGCTTTGATTATGCCCAAAACATGGTAACAAGCCCGGTTCTCTTTCATATAAGAAAAGATTCCTTGCTGCCATCTTATAATCTGCTGGAAGATCCATCAGCCGGCAAGTTTAATACATGGTATGGGCCTGACCCGGGTTTGTTTGAAACTATAAATATTCAAATATTTGATCAGGGATATTCAGGTTTGCAGGATATAGCGTTTTTAGTGTCGGGTAATAATACTATTAAAGAATATGTTATAACCTCCAATTTAGGTGGGTTATCTATAACAATCAACAGTTTTTCTATTTCCTGGAATTTATTGGATCAGGGAATAAATCAAATCAAACTACGTATTACCGATAACGCCGGAAATTGTTTACAGACCCCAATACTTTTTCATATATTAAAAGATACCACGGTTCCCAGCGCCAATAATAATGGCAATTATGGCTTTAATCACTGGTACTGCACATCTCCCAGCTGGTTAAGCGCTGTTGATGTAAGCTTTTATGATAATGAAGGATCGAAACTGAGCAATGTGTATTACGGTATAGTTACAGAATCAACCAAGTGGGTAGAGATTGCGCATGCTATTGATATGAATGTTTATAACTTTAAGTGGCCCATTCTCTGGACGGATTTAATTAACGGTACCAATGATATCAAGGTTGCCGCTAAAGATAATGCCGGGAACAGCTTCACGTCCAATGTTTTATTTCAGATATTGAAAGATGAAATTCTGCCAACTTTTACCTCCTTAATAGTTGTTCCGGTAGTCAGCCAGAATAAATGGTACAACTATTTCCCCGATTGGTTAAATACTTTAAATGTAAATTGTTATGATCTTGATTATTCCAATATTAAAAAAATAGAATCCGGCGTTAACAGCACCTGGTATGTTATTACGGACAATGTGAGGATTCCACAATATCTGGATGCGATCAAAGTATCTCAAAATTATTTGGTCAACGGACAGAATGACTTAAAAGTGCGAATCACTGATTTGGCGGGCAATCAGACCGAAAGCCAGACGTTGGCTTATTTCAGATTGGACAGGGTTGCTCCTACCATCAATATCGGCACACCGATTAATGCCAGCAGCCAGAATGCTTGGTATTGCGCTGCGCCAAACTGGTTATCTGATCTGGATATTGATTTTACCGATTTGCTTTATTCAAATTTGTATAAAGCTGAATATCTTGTGTCCAGCAGTCAGCAAGAATTAAATCCGGTTTTAATAACCCAAAACAGTAATGGTATGATGGGATTTTATGACAAGTGGGCTGTTAACTGGAACTCATTAACCAATGATTATAATGACATATTTGTTCGCCTGGAGGATATAGCCGGAAATGTTACAACTACCAATAGTTTATTCCATATAAAAAAAGATGTAATTCCACCTACATATAATGTCGTGTTCATTCCCTCGGTGGCCAGTCAGGCTATGTGGTATAACTATCAACCATCCTGGCTTACAGAGATTAACGTCCAGGTGTTTGATACCAAGTATTCTTTATTAAAAAAAGTTGATTACGGAGTAAGTACCGTAAATGGAAATACATCCTGGAAAAACGTTACCACAAACAATCAGGGCACACCGACTTATGACAAGATTACCACAATGGACTGGAATTTATTGGCAGACGGAACCAATAATATATTGTTCAGGGCAGAGGACAACGCTGGCAATCGCACAACAATCGATAGCTTATTTTTTGTAAAAAAAGATATAACCAATCCTACATATCAATTCAATATGAACATTCCGTCTGTCAGTCAAAATAGCTGGTACTGCGCTCTTCCGGCCTGGGCTCTGCAAATAAGCGCAAATTTTTTCGACAACATATCAAATTTGCTCAAGGTTGAATATTGCGTTAACAATCAGGATGTAATAACAACAAATATCATAACCCAGAATGTTAATGGTATAGCTACTTTTAACGCCTTATTTCCCATCAACTGGGATTCTTTGAGTGACGGTATAAATAATATTTATTTCCGCGCTCAGGATCGGGCCAATAATGTTTTAATTACCAATTTTATGTTTGTTATCCGGAAGGATACCCGATTGCCATCTTATAATGTAATTAGCGATATTCCTGCCATTAGCCAGAATAGATGGTATAACTATTTGCCGGATTGGGCCCAGTCAATAGAAATTAACTTTATCGATCAGGATTATTCTCATTTGCGTCAGATTGATTACGGTCTGATTAACGCCAGCGGAAATATCAAGTATATTACGATTACAAAAAATGATGACGGGTTGGAAACATATACAGAACCATTTGCAGTAAGCTGGAACCAGGTAGAGAACGGAACAAATAGTATAATCGTCAGGCTTGAGGACAGGGCAGGAAATATCGTTACCAGCAACAGTTTGTTTGTACTCAAAAGAGATTCGGTAATCCCAAGTTATAATACAGTTAGCCCAATACCACAGGTGAGCCAGAATATATGGTATAACAGACTGCCGAATTGGGCACAGTCTTTGAATTATACATTTTCCGACGAGTTTTATTCTCATTTGAAGCAGATTAGATATTATATTATTACAACAAATCCCGAATTGTCCGTCTGGGATAATATTACATCCAATGTTAACGGTGATCCTTTTTATTCATATACGTGGAGCGTCAGCTGGAATAAATGCGCGGATACAACAAACAATATCTATCTTTATGTAGAAGATAATGCCCAAAACATTATCACTTCCGATAAACAATTTATCTTAAAAAAAGATACGATTAAGCCGGTTATAATAAATAATGAAGTTAATACCTTCCAGAACTGGACAAGAACAAGCAGTGATAAATTGGGAGATATAGGAGTTTTCTTTAAAGATACATTATCCCACTTGAAAGATATTAAATATGTTATAACCAACCTGGGCAATACAACAACCACCGCTATCCTGATGGAGAACGGTAATATTGAGGAATATACTACAAGCTGGTCCATAAAATGGAGTGATCTGGGCGGAGGACTTAATACAGTAAATGTTTTTGTTACGGATAACGCCGGCAATACTAATAATCAGCTGGTATTTGTTATAAAGAGAGATGATAAATACCCGGAAATTATTAATAATTTAGTATTATCTGCCGATGCTCTGAATATGTGGTATAGCGAGGCTCCGGCCTGGATAAACGGTGTGGATGTGGATTTCAGAGATAACGACTCTTTATTAGATGATATTTACTATATGGTCTCATACAACGGCCAGATACAGAATATTGTTTTAATTAGTCAGAACGTTAATTCAGCCAATTATACAAAAAACTGGCAAATTTCCTGGAGTTTACTGGTTTCCAAAGACATAAACGATATTTATGTAATGGTTAGTGACAATTGTGGCTGGGTTACCCAGTCTCTATTATTTACCTTGAAGAAAGATTTTATAAGTCCTCATCTCGATAACCATGAAAATTCTCAAAATATAACATTCAATACATGGTATAACCAGGATAAAGGGCAGTTTAATAATCTGCAGATTTTCTTCTATGATGCAGGCAGCGGTCTGAATGATATAAATTATGGTTTGGCTACGAATAACACTACCATATACTGGTATCCGCTGGTATCTAACTATGGTTATTTAACATATAATTCCGGAGTAAATGTGAGCTGGAACAATTTGAATGAAGGTGTGAATAATTTATTTGTATCTTTTAATGACTACGCTTTGAATACAGTCACTTTGAATTTGGTTATACCCTTACGTAAAGATATTACAACACCTGATTATTTTGATAACGGGGGCAGGGATGTTATTTGGCATAATACGGCACCGTCCTGGCTCAGCCAACCGGGCATTGAATTTCATGACAGAGGTGGTTCAGGTTTAAGGAGTATTTTTTATCAAACAATCCAGAATAGCAACACTGTTAACATATCGACGATATCCGACAACATACCGGCCGCATCATTGAATGATTATTTGAATAACTGGAATATCAGCTGGGATCAACTTGCGAACGGCACCAATGATATAAAGTTCATAATCAAAGACAATGCCACAAACGTAAATACAACCGACATAATATTCTCTATCCTTAAAGATGAAATAATTCCTTCCTATTCCTCTCATGAAAACCCGAGTAGTCCTGATTTTCAGATTTGGTATAGCTTAAAATACAAACCGGATTTTCTTAATCATATATATGTAGATTTTAGTGATGAAGGAGGTTCTCTGCTACAAAACCTTCAGTATGTGGTATCAAATAACAATCAGGTATATTCGTATAAAATCAGCTATAACGTGGTACAAAAAATATATACTAATAACTGGCCTATCAACTGGCCTGATTTGAAAGACGGAACTAACGATATTACCATTAAAATTACCGACAGGGCCAATAACCTGACTACAAGCAACAAACTATTCACAATTTATAAAGATGATATTCCGCCCAGCTATAACAATATGGAAAACAGTAATTTTGGTGTGTGGTACAGCAATGTAAATTATCCAACCTGGATCGAACATATAAGTGTAACTTTTAATGACACAGGATATTCAGGCCTGAACAACATATATTACGGTGTGAAAAATAAAACCGGTTTGTCCTGGTATTTTATAACGGGCAATTTGGTAAGCAAAGAGCAATTTAACACTCCCTGGGCTATTGACTGGTTAACTTTGACCAACGGGGTAAATGAAATTTATGTCAGTTTCAATGACCGCGCCAGAAATCAAACCTCAAGTTCTGTTCTTTTCCAGATACTGAAGGATATTATTCCACCGTCGGCCAACAATAATCAGGTGAGCAGTTTTGATGTCTGGTATAATTATAAGCCAGCCTGGATGAGCCAGATAAATGCCAATTTTTATGATACCGGATCAAGTAATTTAAAAGAAATAGGGTACGGCATTTTATATGATAACCAGCTTTATAATTCCTTTACTATTTCCAGCGACATGAACAGCGAAGTTTATACAAAAAACTGGGACATTAACTGGAATGCATTAAATGAAGGGACAAGCGATGTGATTGTTATGGCCACAGATAACGCCTATAACTCATTTATCAGCAATACGTTTTTCCACATACTAAAGGATACTTTGTCACCGACTATTGATGACCATGAAAATTTAAGCCATGGGGCAATGGACCAATGGTATGGTGTTCAACCGGAATGGAGCAAACATCTTAGTATCAATTTTGTTGACCGAGGATTTTCTGGGCTTGTAACAATTTCTTATGTTATATCTGACAATGGACATACACCGCTTCCACAGTATTTGTCGACCACCTTGCAGGGTACTACTTATAATCAACTCTGGCAGGTATCATGGCCATCCTTATATGAGGGTACAAACAATATAAACATTCTATTGTCCGATCGGGCAGGAAACCAGTCAACTTTTAACAATTTGTTTTATATAAGAAAGGATATCTCAACTCCATACCTGATAAACAATTTTGCGTTTGATGATAGTAAATGGTATAAGGATGAACCTCTGGTAATCAGGGCCGTAAACATAAATTTCTATGACACATATTCGGGATTGAATTCTGTTCATTATATTATTTCCGATAATAACGGATTAAGGGAAAAAACTATAAGTGACAATGTAAATGGCGGTAATATTTACGAACTGCCCTGGTTGATATCCTGGAATATCCTGGAAAATGGTATTAATGATATTTATGTGTCAGCTAATGATAAGCTGGATCATTTACTTTACAGTTATGTATTTAAGATCAAGAAAGATATAACTCCACCTTACTTCATAAATTTCGGCAATCCTGATTTGGTCAAATGGTATAACGAAAAACCGCTCTGGATGCAGGAAGTTAACGTTGAATTTTACGATCAGGGTGGTTCCTTTATCAAAGATATTTTTTACGTGGTTTCCAATAACGGGACAATTATCAGCAGCGATATAATCAAATCCGGGTGGAACGCTCCAACGTATTCAAGCGGATTTGATATTAAATGGGAAAACCTGGATAACGGTATCAATTCCATTATTATCAGCATGAATGATAACGCCGCAAATACAACATATAACACGTTATTTAATATCAAAAAGGATATTATCTATCCAGAATTTATTGTCAAATCCAGCCCAACATCTTCTAATATATGGTATGCGAACGCGCCTTCCTGGTTTAATGCTGTTAATATTGAATTTTCCGATAGTGGTGGTTCACAGCTTAAACAAATAAAATATGGCTTATCAATAAATAACGCTATTTATTATTGGGAAATAATTACCGATAACAGATCCATTCCATCTTATAATAAGCTTTTTAATATTAACTGGGGGAAAGTTACAGAAGGTGTGAATGACATTATTATTTATGTGGAAGACAACGCCGGAAACATTGTTAGTCAAAAAATCGGTTACGTAAAAAAAGATACTTCGGTGCCACGAATAAATAATAATTCTTACGATCTGGTTCGTTTTAATAGTGAGGTAAAGGGCAGGGGTTTATATAATTTTAACATTACTTTCCTCGATGACATCAAGGGTTCTCCGCTAAATGATATTCAATATATTATTTCTCATAATAATATAAAAGATTATAGGTATATTACGCAGAACTATAATTTATTCAGCTACACCAATACCTGGAATATTCCCTGGCAGGTCGTATCCGACGGCTACAGTGAAGTTTATCTTTCTTTAAATGACCTGGCCAATAATTTGGGATATTATTATGCGTTTCAGATAATCAAAGACGATTTGCCCCCGGTTGTAATTAATAATGATGACAAGCAAAAATATAATGTCTGGTTGAATAATACATATAAACCTGCGGAACTGGACAGTTTAAATATATATTTTGTAGACAGTGGGAATGCTAACGTCAATTCCAAGCTGAACGACATATATTACTGCATTTCCAATAATATGTTTGTAACCTGGAACATTATAACTATAAATTATTTACAAAATACTTATAATTACGGATGGCGGCTGAGTTGGGAAACTTTAATCAATGGGACCAATGATATTTATGTGTCGGCTAACGATTTTGCCTATAATACAACTTCTATATCTCTATTCACTATTAAAAAAGATACCGTATCGCCCGATTATATAAATCATGAACCTGACTATAATGATGGAAAATTTAAGACATGGTATGGCTCTACACCATCTTGGCTGGCTTCGATGGATGTCAGTTTTAAAGATGACGGTTATTCGGGTCTGAACTCAATTTATTATGGAATATTAAATACCCAAAACAGTTTTTCAATTCAATGGCAGGGTATTTCCAATGATTGCAGGGGAAGCCCAAGTTACAACCTGAAATGGGCCATACCATGGAACACATTAACCAACGGTGTTAGCGAGATATATATTTCCCTGAATGATCTCGCCAGAAATAACAGATTGTCCAACGTATTATTCTCGATAAGAAAAGATATTATTCCACCTTATTATATAAATCATGAAAATCCGGCAAGTGTCACTTTTAATCAATGGTACGGTTCAGACAAATTACTATATCTGGACGTAGACTTTTTTGATGAGGGATTTTCCAAATTAAAAACAATTCAATATGGTATATCCAATAATAATAGCCTGAAATGGTTTAGTTTATATAACGAGGTCAGTCAAAACAATATGGTTACTGACTGGACTATTAATTGGAATAATTGTACGCAAGGAGTTAATGAGATTTACGTCTCATTCAACGATTTTGCCAATAATACTACGACAAGCGGAATATTGTTCACTATAAAAATAGACAAAACACCGCCTTCATATAATTCGCATGTCACACCCAATTGGCTTTTTAATTATTACAATTTAAAAGGGATAAATGAAGTCGGTCCATATGATGTAGATTTTTCCGATTCAGGTTTTTCGCATTTAAAAATGGCCTGGTACGGAATATCCTGCAATGGAGATATACAGTGGTATCCAATAACTTCGAATTATATCAGTGCTGATGCTTATAATGTAGACTGGTTTATATCGTATGATG
>JAQURL010000008.1 GCA_028715625.1 Candidatus Margulisiibacteriota bacterium
TAATTTTAAGCATCCCCTGCCTGAGATTTTTTTTGCCGACTTCTGCGCCACATCTGTCGCATTTACCATCCGCTACTTCTTCATTAGCTAATCCGGTTTTACATGATGGGCACCAATTGATCGGAAATGTGGCTTCATAAGCCAGACCTTTTTTGAAGAGCTGAATAAAAATCCATTGTGTCCATTTATAATAATCAGGATCAGTAGTATTTATCTCCCTGTCCCAGTCATAACAAAAACCGATGCTTTTTATCTGTCTTTTGAAATTTTTGATATTATTAGCTGTACTTATGGCGGGTTGTATCCCGGTTTTCATGGCATAGTTTTCGGCCGGAAGCCCAAACGCGTCCCAACCCATCGGGTGCAGAACATTGAATCCGTTCATTCTTTTAAAACGGGCAAGTATATCGGATGCTGTATAGCCTTCCGGATGGCCTACATGCAGTCCCGCTCCAGATGGATAAGGAAACATATCCAGTATGTAATATCTTTTATTCTTGGGAACTGCAGGGTCTTCTGCGGTTTTATAAATTTTGGCTTCGTCCCACTTGTCCTGCCATTTTTTTTCGAATTCCAGATGATTGTATGTAGGAGCCATAATCTTTGCCTATTTTAGGGGACAGTGAAAAAACAGTCAACATTTGTAGAAGGTTAGATGATTGGATGGCTGGGAGATTACTTAATTTTTAAAATTATAATGATTAAGGAATGAATATAATAATTGATGATTCCCGATTTTTAAAAGATGCAGGGTAATTTGCAGATAAATATCCAGCATCTTATCATTGATTACCTCAAAATCCACAGCTTTGGAAAACACGTTAACCATTCCGGATAAAGATAAATGACGTCTTCTGTCTATTTCATCTAAACTCTGGGCCAGATAAAGGAGCTGATTAAGTTCTTCGACTGCTTTTTGTAGCTCCTGAAGTTCATTATTTTTACCAGTTGAAAGTTCAAGTACATGTAACATGATATCAAATAGAATTGCCCGGTTATAACAATTAACCAGCTTTGCTAAATTTGCCACACCACGATTAGTTCCGGCAGAAATTATTTTTAAATTCAACTTTTATCCTTTTTATAGATATATATGAATTATCGTTTGATTAATCTGAATGTTGCAGGAACCTCATCCCCAGGCCTCACCCCGGCCTGACGGCCACCCCTCTCCTGAAGGAAAGAGGGATACCTCACCCTGTCGCTACGCGACATCCCATCTACGCCATAAGGCTACGCCGGGCAAGCCCTCTCCACCAGCAGAGAGGGAAAATAAAAATTACTAATTATTCTTTTTTTTTGAAAAACTGTTTTTTATGATATCTATAGAATTAAAAAAAGTAATGTTTTCGTAATTAAATCTTTCAATAGCACCTGGACCCAGCATTTCCCTATATCGTTCTTCCGTCTTTCCTGAACTATCAGGATTGCAAACACAAAATTTTCTTAATGGTACATCACCTGTTGAACCGATTGCATATAATAATTTAAAAAACGTATCTGTAATAGGCATTGAATACCCAATTACAAATATATACTCTGCCATTTCTAATTCTCTTGCTGCTTTATTCCAAACTTTCGATAGAGTTTTATGATAGTCTGTTTTATTCCAAGAAGGTGGCACAATAGCAGGCTCTCTCTCAACTTGAAATTTTCTTCCATCAAAATACTTCAATGTATGTGTCCATATTGGTGCAGTTATCTCTGGGGCAATAGTACTTATTGGGATAGAATAATTAGCAAAATAATCTTTGAGATAGAATGGCATAATTTGTCCGCTTTGTTTTTCTAAAGCCCAATTTAGCGAACCGTGAAGTTTTAATAAGGATATTGTATTCTGTAAAGACTTTTTTTTATCTTCAAGACAATAATCGATATCGAATCCACCATAATAAAGTGCATGATCTAAGGCGATATCGTAATTAAATGTTATTATTGAAACAGATTTCTTTGGGTGAGTTTCTTCTCGCAAAAATTTAATTAGATTTACAAACCTTTCATATGCTTTAGATGGCAAAATATATTGAGCATTCCTTTTAAATTTTATCGTTTTTTCTAATGTTGTATAAATGACTTCCTTCAATGAATTTATAAGACCAATAATCTCATCATATGTTTCAGTGCCGGGTAGTTTACTTATTATTTTTCCCATTTCAAAAGTATTAAAGATAGCTTCTATATTATTTATATCCAATTGGGATTTTGAATGAATTTTTTGTAAAGCAGATATTGATTTATAAACTTTTTCAAAATGAATTATTTTGTCTTGAGGTATTTCATTCCTTTTCCACAAGTCAAAAGCAGTATCCAGAAAATCTGCCATTAAAGGTGCGCCACATTCCTTTGATGCTCCTGCGCCTAAAATAAACACTACATCACTCATGAACCCAATTATATGATACTGTAAGTAAAAATAACAAGTTTGCTTTTTAATAGTTCTATAGTGGATTTTAGAATTTCAGTATTCCCTCCGGCGCATAGCGAAAGAGCCGTAGAATTGTCAACGAATGGAGCGTAAACCCGTCAGGACAGACGGGTTAAGGCAATCGAGGCAGGAGGCCGAGTTTGCCTGATAGCACAATGAGTTGCAACAATTCAAGGTTCTGCAGCATAGCGCCTAGCATTTTCTTTTCTCTCTTTTCTTTGTGGCGATGACAAAGAAAAGAGAAACTGTATTACAATTTGCCATTTACCCCGGTTAATAGTAAAATTACCCTGATTCTTATATATTATCTGGTCTTGTCAATATATTATAAAGGAGGAATTTTGATGGATAATGAATTAAAAGGTACTAAACTTGGGGAATCCAAATCTGCCGAATTATATCCCGGTGATAACAAAAAATCTTATTCTAGCAATGATAATCCAATTAACATGTCGCTTCGTGGTACTCTCATGGGCGAAGAATCTGATTTTGAAAAAAAATTAAAAGCTTCTGTAGAAGAGGCAACACCGAAAATAGAAGAGAAAAAAGTAATCACTCAGCAAATTGAAGTTAAAAAACCTGCTGAGGCTGATGAAACAGAAAGCGTTCCAAAACTGGAAGCTCAATTTGCTGTAAAACAAGAAGAAATGGTAGAACCAAAACCAAAAAAAATAGAAATCAAAGCAACAAACGAAGAAAAATCGGAAAACGATAAAAATGGGAAGCCTGCCGATTTATATGGCATGGCTTTAAAAAATTATGCTGTTGGGGACATCATAAAAGGTATAATACTTTCAATTGAAAAAGCCGGTTTGTTCGTAGATATTAATTATAAATGCGAAGGATTTGTTGCCAATGAAGAATTAAGTTCGGAAATTCCCAAGTCTGCATTAAAAGTTGGAGATACTATTTATCTGTCCATTCTGCAATTGGAAACAAAAGAGGGTTACACTCTGCTTTCTGTTAAAAGAGCTGAATGGGAACTTTCCTGGAAAGAAGCGTATCAGTCATACAAACTCAAGGAAACCGTAGAGGTTACTGTTGTTAATGCGGTTAAAGGCGGTCTGGTTGTAAACTACAAAGGATTAAAAGGATTTATTCCTTCTTCACTTGTAAATCGTGATAAAAACGATTCTCTTAATACTTTAATAAATAAAAAAATGGATGCCTGCTTTGTAGAAGTCGATAAAAAAAGAAAAAAAATAATTTTTTCTAATAAATTATCAGATAAAAAAGACAGCAGACCTGCGAATGACCCTTTTGAAACCCTGGAAGTCGGTCAAGTTGTCAAAGGAAAAGTAACCAGCATAAAAGATTTCGGTGCTTTTGTAAACATAAACGGAATTGAAGGACTGATACATATATCTGAACTCAGCTGGGACAGAATTGATAAAGTTGAAGATGTACTAAAAGTTGGAGATATTATCGACGTTTTTGTGCTGGGAGTGGATAAAGAAAACAAAAAAGTATCCCTGGGCATTAAACAGCTTACCCCTGACCCCTGGGAAAAGGTAGAAGAAATTTACCCCATCGGCAGCACTGTAAATGGAACAATAAGCAGAATTACCTCCTTCGGAGCATTTGTCAAACTAGAGCACGGTTTGGAAGGACTCATTCATATTTCCGAACTAAGTCATAAACATGTAAAAAATGTTGAAGATGTTGTTCAAATCAACCAAAAAATACAAGTTAAGGTTATCCGTATAATTCCTGAAGAACAAAAAATTGGCCTCAGTTTAAAACAGATGCTGGAAGAAGATGAGGAAGAATACTATGAAAACGCTGAGGTAGAAGCCGCAGACGAAGCGGAAGAAATTGAAGAACCTGCGGAAGATTTGGAAATATTGGATAATGTTTCTGAAGACAAAAATGAAGAAAATTTAGAAGAAGATTCTCAGGAAAATTCGACTGAAGATGAAAAATAAAAATGTCGATACCTACTTTTCTTATTGTGGGCAGGCCCAATGTAGGCAAATCAACATTATTTAACCGTTTAACAGGTTCTAAAAAATCAATTGTCTTCGATTATCCTGGTGTTACCAGAGACCTGATCTTTTCATATGGGCATTGGGAAAATCACAACTATCTGCTGGTAGATAGCGGTGGTGTTTTTTTTGATAAGACCTTGGATACTGATACGGTTCCAAGTCACTTAAAAGACTTCCAACAGATTATCGAACATAAAGTTAAACAGGCGGTGGTCGAGTCCGACCTTATCTTCTTTCTTGTTGATGCCAGAGATGGACTGACTCCTTATGACAAAGTGATCAGCAGCTATTTACAACCATGGAAGAATAAAGTTCTGCTGGTAGTGAACAAAACCGATCTTACCAGAACAGATAGCGAAAACGCCACATTCTATGAATGCGGTTTTGAAACCTTGTTAAATGTAAGCGCCACAACATCCAAAGGCATGGACGACTTACTGGAAATAGCGTTTAAAACACTGCCGGATTACAATCAGGGATTAAACAAGCTGGATAATGACAATGCTATCAAAGTAGCTATTGTCGGCCGACCGAATGTAGGGAAATCTTCGATGATCAATGCCATACTTGGTCAGGAAAAAACCATAGTCAGCGAAATACCCGGCACTACAAGAGACAGCACAGACCATCTTAAGAAACATAATAAAGAAAATTATTTATTTATTGATACTGCCGGACTTAAGAAGAAATCAAAAAATGCCAAAGATATAGATTTTTACAGCTACATAAGAACTTTGCGTTCTTTGTATGAATGCGATATTGCTCTGCTGATTCTTGATGCTTCCGAAAAGATTACCGATCAGGATAAACACATCGCCAGTCTGATTGAAGAGAACAGGAAATGTCTGCTCATTATTGTTAACAAATGGGATCTTGTACCCAAAGAAAGTACAATTACTGAAAAATATACGGAATACATTTATCATCAGCTGCAATTTATTCAATACGCCCCTATTCTCTATATCTCGGCTATAACTAAAAAAAGACTTGATAATATTTATGAAAAAATTAAAACAATTTTTACGGAATCGAAAAAAAAGATACCTCAAAAACAGCTCAATGAATTTATCAAACGATATATCAAATACTCTAAAAATCCGGCTATAAATTCCGGAAGAGGGAAAATTTACTTTATTAAACAGGACAAAGTCAAACCTTTTGAACTGAACCTTTATGTAAATAAATCAACATATTTTAATTCAGCCATTATTCGCCATTTTATCACCAACTTCAGGAAACAATTCGGATTTTCCGGATGCCCGCTTTCAGTTCAAGTAAAAGCTGTAAAAGATAAAAAAACTAGAGTTTAAATTCATTAACCTGACTATTCAGGTTTTGCGCCAGGCTCATTAACGAGGAAGCGCTTTCATCGGTTTTTCTTACAAATGAATTGATATGATGTATGGATGCTGTAGCTTCTTCAGTAGAAGCTGAATAAGCTTCCGCAATCGTGGAAATATTATTCATCCTACCTTGAATATTCTTATAAGCTTCCTGAATATTTTCAATAAGGATCGTACCTTCTTCAATAATTTGCAAAAGATTGTATAATACACTCACAACATGGTCACTTTTTGTGGTCATATTCTTTGAAGAGACTGAAATATCCCTAGCTTTTTTCACATTATCATCAACAGAACCTATAATACGTGCTATAGCTTCTTTGGATTGTTCCGAAAACTTTACACCCCTGGTAACCTTACCGGAAGCGTTTTCCATAGTGGCAACGGAAACACCGATTTCCTTTTTTATTCCAGTAAGTAATTCATCTATCTCCTGTGTGGCTTCTGCCGACCTTTCCGCCAGCTTGCGCACCTCATCAGCAACCACAGCGAAACCTTTTCCATGTTCACCAGCTCTTGCCGCCTCTATTGCGGCATTCAACGCTAACAAATTTGTCTGTGATGCTATATCGTTAATAGTATTTATAATTTCACCTATCTTTTCCGAATTTTTTCCCAATTCACTCATTTTTTTGGAATTATCCAAAACAACTTTTTGTATTTCAATAATCGATAAAACCGTATCCTGAATTATCTGTTGACCGGACTTGGCATCTTTTAACGCATTATCGCTGTTATTATAAATGTCATCGGACATCGTGATTATGCCTTTGAAATTTTCAATGAAATCCTTTATCTCATTTTCGGTTGTTTTTACAGAATTTTGCTGTTTTCCAGCATTTCCGGCTAAAGCATCAACTTGTTCCATGATTGCGTTTACAAGGCCGGTTGCGTCTTTGATATTCTGCGTTTGTTCAGCAGCGCTTTTAGCGTTTTCATCTATTACATTGTTCATTTCATTTATATTGCCATGACTTACCTGAGAACTCTCCAGAAGATCCACACTTTCACCGCTTACTTGAGTTACAGAATCTTTAAATTCCTGCAGTACTTTTCGTAAAGCATCCAGAGTAATGTTAAAAGACTCTGAAATTTGACCTATTTCATCAAAAGTTGTAACTTTTATATGATCTACCACAAAATTTTTATTGGATAATTCCAACATTTTATTCTGTATTTCTTTTACCGGATTTGTAATTCGGCCTACTAAAACCTTCATGATCGGGATCATGGCAATAAAAATTAATATTAATAAAAATAAGGCGATATCTATAACATTAATAATCCTATGAATTTGTTTATTGATAACATCCTGGCGAATTTTAATAGTTGCTTCAATATCATTTACATATCCTCCTGTACCGATAATCCAGTTCCAGGGTTTGAATAATTTAACATAGCTTATTTTCGGTTGAGGTTTATCAAATCCAGGTTTCGGCCACATGTAAGAAACAAAGCCGTCACCTTTTTGCTGACAGACCTTTACCATTTCCTTGAATAATAAAACACCATTCGGATCTTTGTATTCAGTGAGATCCTGACCATCCATTTCGGGTTTAATAGGATGCATTATCATTCTGGGATACATATCATTAACCCAGAAGTAATCATTTTCACCATATCTCATCTTTTTTAGTACTTCCAGCGCCTCTTGTTTGTTTTTCTCTTCTGTATAATCCAAATAAACTCCAGTCCCGATCACCCAACCCATCGGTTGAAATAATTTTACATAGCTCAGTTTTGGTTGAGGTTTGTCAAATCCCGGTTTCGGCCACATATAAGAAACAAAGCCATCTCCTTTTTCTTTACAAATCTTAACCATATCATTAAATAAATAAACACCATTAGGGTCCTTATAATCCGAAAGGTCCATACCGTTCATTTCAGGTTTTATCGGATGCATAACCATAACAGGCTTGAGATCGTTGATCCAGATATATTGATCACCTTCATAGCGCAACCCTTTAATATAATTGATAAGCAAGGGTTTTATTTTGGAATCTGAATAACCTCTTGATTTGTAATCCGCATATTGTGTTTCCAGCCCGGAATACGTAATATCAATTACATTTTTTAATCTGGATTGATACTTTTTTTCCAATTCCCTGATATCTTTTGATTTATTATAAAAATTATCCAGAGTTGTATAAGCTGTTTCCACCAGATTCTTCAGCCTCTTACGTTCCTGGTCCATAGCGTCATTTTCCATGGACTTACTAATCAAAGCCTCTTTTTTATGAATATCCTTAATGTTAATTGTGAAAAAAAGCCCAACAATAACAAAAAATATACAAAGTACACTGAGAATTGCAAAAAGAATTTTTCCTAATATTGTTTTGTTATATAATTCTTTCAATTTCCTGATCATAAAGTTTTCCCCCGAAAAAATTAATTCCTAATAAAAAGAGTATTATAAAAAAACCAAAAACACAATATTATAAAGGAAATTAAATGTTTAGAAGGATACCAAACAAAATACCAAAATTTCTAACGTTTGTTGAGTTTGTGGAGTACCTCGCTTCATACTGAAATTTCATGATTTCGTTGTAAGGAATGTAGCACCCGATATTGGCTTGATAATAATTAATGCTATTCAGTTCCTTGCTGGATAATTCGGTATATCCTTCCAATTTTTCTATAATTTTTTCAAACCTGACTGAAAAATAATTGCTGTTGTTTTCAACCGGTGCCATAAAAGTATCAACAGCACCAAGGTCGGTATATTTATCTGAAAATCGTGTATCATATGCGTTGTCTCCAAGTGACAATAACTTTATCGTATAGAAATCAATAAATGAAACGTTGCTACCTCTTAGTTCTATATAATAATAGTTATCGGGAGAAGATGACAGTTTCCATTTGCTTTTAAATGTTGTATCTTTATATTTAATATTAAAAGTAAACAAGTCCTTATTTGCTAGTATACCGTTTGATTTTATCAAATTAGCCAGACGGTCCTGAAATAAATACTTTTTAACCCAGATTAGTTCCACACCATACTCCATCATGTTAAACCCGAAAGAACTGCTCAAAGAAAAAATATTCTGATTATTGCTTCCGAACTGCAATCCTAAATCTAATGGCATATAAAAAGAAGTGTATAGATTTATTCGGTCAGAAAGACCGTTAACTACTTCATTATAACGATTTATCCTTTCACCTGGTCCTTTGCTCACACTAAATCCAATGTTATTTATGAAGGGCAACGGTAAATCACCATTCATGGCAATTTCCAGGTCTGTAGAATTGGAATTCGCTGTAACATCACTCAATAATATATTAAATTTTAAAAAATCATTTTGATAAGAAAGTTTGGCATTATTGGCAAACACATCATTGGCATTACTATTTAGAATAGTATGATGAAATAATGAGAACCTGAAGTCAGCAGTGTTTTTTTGCTTTAGTGAATCTATTTTCTGCTGTAAAAACTTGACATCATTTTTCAGGTCATAAATATCATCTTCAATTGCCTCATTGTCAGTTTCTTTATTTGCAGTTTCTGCTTTGGAGGTTGCGGCCTGACTGATAAGATAATCTTCGTTATTATCATTTTGTTCACCTGCTTTGACGAGCACCAGGTTTAGTTTATTCTGGATGTAACGATCATACTTGGCAAGGACAATTGCCAAGTCATAGCGGCTGATTGTTTTTTCACCCCTAAATGTATTATCGGTATATCCAGTCATAACCCCCATGTCCATGACTTCCTGCAGATAAGCCTGGCCCCAGTAATTATTTGGAACATCTTTAAATTTTAAAACCGGAAAAAGAAGGCTGGTAAATACCAACAAAAATGTCAGTATTTTTTTCATCTTTTATACTTTTCTTTTTCTGAGGAATGTAGGAATAATGATATCATCGTCATCATCACCCAAATCATCCTGTTCCAGAGGGTCATTATCTACGTCCTGTATCACGGACGGAGATTTGTCTTCCTCCACAATGCTAACAAAGGGCTTTACAATACTGGTCGGCTCTTTCCTGCTGTCAAAAGATTGAGAATCCTTTTTGATATTGATTTCCGGAATATCGGTATCTTTTTTCTCATTGGGTTTAAATCCGGTAGCAATAACCGTCACCACAACTTCCTCATTTAAAGATTCATCAATAACCATACCCAGTATAACATTGGCGTTGGGGTCTACAGCTTCATAGATTACATTTGCAGCTTCATGAACTTCATGTAATGATAACCCTTCACCTCCGGCAATATTCAGGATAATTCCAGTAGCTCCGGTAATAGATTCTTCCAACAACGGGCTGCTAATAGCAGCTTCTGCTGCCTCAATGGCCCTATGCGTACCGCTACTCTTGCCGATGCCCATCATTGCAGACCCCGCGTCTTTCATAATTGTCTTAACATCCGCAAAGTCCAGATTGATCAATCCTACATTTGTAATCAGTTTGGATATACCTTGTACTCCCTGCAACAACACATCATCCGCGATCATAAACGCGTCTTTTAATGACGTAGTCTGCTCAATAACCTGCAATAATTTGTCATTGGGAATAACAATTAATGCGTCCAGTTCATCTCTTAAAGATTTTATTCCTTCATCAGCCTGTCTCATTCTAACCGGGCCTTCAAAACGAAAAGGTTTGGTGACGACACCTACTGTTAGAGCGCCAGCTTGTTTTGCCACTTTGGCCACAATTGCGGATGCTCCGGTGCCAGTACCTCCACCCATACCAGCTGTTATAAAAACCATATCGGCACCCTCTATAGATGCCTTAATCTCGTCCAGGCTTTCTTCTGCTGCCTTGGAGCCGATAGAAGGATTTGCACCTGCACCTAATCCCTTGGTTATTTCTTTACCTATCTGTAAAATATTTTCAGCAAGAGAACTATGTAAAGACTGACTGTCTGTATTTAAAGCCCAGAACTCTACTCCATCCAACCCGGCAGCTATCATACGGTTAACAGCGTTATTTCCCCCTCCGCCAACACCAATAACTTTGATATTTGTATATTGACTGAGTTCTGTTTTCATTATTTTGCCCCTTTTCTTGAGGATTTTAAAATATAACCGAATTTTATTAACATATAGAAAACAATTCCTTCCTGCTATATATATCTATTATTAATAATAGTCATTTTACCCTGAATATTCAATATCAGATACTGAATAAAATAATAAACTTTCAAAACAGATTTTCTATCCATACCATCGCTTTGGACAACAAACTTTTGTTATTGCCCGATACATGCGGCAAAAAAATTTCGTTATTTACAGAATAATGCAGTAGTCCGATGGTATTACTAATATTGGAATCATAACCCGTTTCGAGACTTTTTTCCTGTAAATGCCATTTATTACTCAAATAAAGGGCTGAACCTTTGGGGTGTCCCTTGCCTAGTAAAATCAAAGTCTCAACATTTTGCAGGATATTGTCTGCTTCTATTTTTTTTTCTACAGTCTCAATTATTTCTTCAAACCGACTAAAAGCTACCTGTTGAAGCAGACTTAGATCCAATTCTCTACCCTCCACCATAGTTTTCTTTTCCTCATAGTGATCCCAGGTAAGGTCAACATAGTTCTCTTTTAGTCTTTTAGCCAGTGTTACCGGCACATTTAATACCTGGGCAATATCCCGGGTTACCATTTCGCTCCCCAGGCCAAAATTATAAAAAAAAGTTAAAGAACCGTTATTAATACCGTAAACATAAGTTGATTCCGCTCCAAAATCAACAACAATAGACTTCTCCGTGCGATTTTTCGGGTTCAAATTCAAGAAAAGGTTAATAAAAGCCAAAGGTGGCGCAATGAATCTGCCCGTATTTACAGAGATACTTTTGAACATATTTTTTAGCTGCTCATGAATATAAGCATCATATGATATTAAAAAAACATCGATAGACAATACATCGCAGGTTTTACCGACGGGGTCTTTAATTTCCTGATCATCAATAAAATATCTTATCGGTATCGTGTGCAGAACCGCACCTTTTCTGCACAATTCCCTGGCTTTATTGATAAGTTCCAGCTTATGTTCATATTTGACTATATTTTCTTTTATAACCAGGTTTATCCTCTGTACTTCGCTATAATAGGCATTGAAGGGTAAAGCTACCAGGCATTTTTTGGTTTTCAGTTCCAGTGAATATTCATTTTCGAGTCTCTTGAAACCAGTTAACAAGGAATTTTTAATAACATCAATATCATATTTTTTTTTATCCATGCTGTTCAGGTATCTGATTTCAACTGTATCTATTATCTGAAAATCATGAAGACCGGACAATTCAGCCATAACTATTTTGACCGAAGAAGTCCCTATATCTACACCGAATAATATGTTTTGGGAGATCATTTTTCTTTTAGAATGCAGCTGTTCTTTGAAATTGTTAATTGATTTTTTTAGTTTGCTGAACATATGTAGCTATTATATCATAAAAAACTCAGCAGGTGACGATTAACAAATTCTACAAACTATTTTTTGGGATTATCAATGATGCAAATTCTCTAAGATTTTTTACAACGTGATCGGCTGATGATGCTACCTGCTTCTTATTAATAAAAACAGTCCTGCTCCCCAGACCCTTGCCGAACTTCATGTCAATTTCCGAATCACCTACCATAATTGACTTTCTGAAATCGATATCCGGGAAATCTTCCTTTGCTTGTAAGGCCATACCGAGAGCAGGTTTTCGGCATAAGCAATTTCTGGAAGCTTCATGGGGACAAAAATAAATTTTATCGATTCTGCCTCCTGCTTTGCAAATGGCGGCAGTCATCTGTTTATGTATGTTAGCCAAATCTTTTGAAGTCATTAAATTCTTACCTATACCCTGTTGATTTGAAAAAACAATGATATACTTAAAAAACTGGGATAATTGAGCAAGGCTGCTTTTAACATAAGGTAAAAACTTAAACTCTTGCCAATTTTTCACATAATCGTTATCCAGCTTTTTATTAATTACTCCATCCCTGTCTAAAAATAAACTCCAGGATTTATTGATCTTTATATTCATTGATTAAAATATTTTACTACCGGATAATCCGGGTAACGAACATCAATATACTCAACCTTTTCGTTTTTTTCCGAAATTGCTTTCACCAGAGTTTTCAATGTTTTTAACTTCTTCTTAAAATCTCTTTCATCACCGAATTTTATTTCAAGCAAATCATTGGTCAATACCCTTATGTCCTGGGGGTTAGTCAGATTAAATTTCAATCCTGTGTCCTTAAAAATACGGATGAGTATTTTTAAAGTTCCCTTGATCAGTGAACTGTATTCAGTTGGCAGAACGGTTAGGCCTTTGATGCTTTCCGGTGGTATGCCTGTGATTATTGGTAAATTACTGTATTCTGAAACAAAAACTACATTTTTGTCTTTGTTTATGTTAATAATAACTCCGTCTTCATCAATCAGATAATTGTTGGGGTAACAAATTATACTCGCAAAAGGTGAGCGTTCCACTACTTTTATTTTTAAATAATTTTCAAACCAGTGCTTGCTGAATTTAATTTTCTTTAATTGAGGAATTTCATTTATCAGTACCTTCCGGGCTTTTCTCCTGGATAAAAGGAATAAATTCTCGAAGTGATTATTTGAGGCCACATCTATAATCCATTGTGAATCTACAATTTTGTTACCCGAGACGACTACTTTTTTAATCTTGAAAAGCGGAGAATAACCCAGAATTAAATAAATAAACGTAAATAGCAGTAAAAAAAGGAGTAATCTTCTAATAAATTTGGAACGTAGCATCGATTATCCTTTGTACCAGCTCCGGGAAACTTATACCCGCAGATTTTGCCTGAGCCGGAAGATCGCTTGTATCTGTCATTCCCGGTATCGTATTAAGTTCGAGGATATATGGAGTACCGTCATTGGTTAGTATCATATCCACACGAACAGCGCCCCGGCAACCTATTACTCGATATGCTTCCAACGCTATATCGCGAATATTTTTCTCGATTTTTTCAGTTAAATGCGCAGGCAAAATGAAATCAGTAAGACCTTTGGTATATTTGGCTTCATAATCGTAGAACCTTTTTTTGGGAACCAGTTCCAGGATCGGAAAAATTTCGTCACCGAGAATACTGACGGTAAGCTCCCGTCCGGTTATATATTGCTCAACAAATATCTGAGTGTAATCTTTACTTAACTGTTTATATTCTGTGAGTAATTGCTTTTTGTCCTCAATAATAGCTACACCAATACTGGAACCCTCAAGCGTCGGTTTAATAATCTGTGGAAATTTTGTAACAAGATCAAGATCCTCGACGTTATTCAATTCTATAAAAGGCGCTGTCGGTAAATTGTGATAAATGAGTACCTTCTTGGTCAATACTTTGTTGCAGGCCAGAGCCGAGGCACAAATCCCTGATCCGGAATAAGGTATTTTCAGCCATTCCAGGACACCCTGGATTGATCCATCTTCGCCGCCGCGTCCATGCAAAGCTATAAATGCGAAGTCAATATCGGAAGGAATCTGGTCCTGTCTTGGGTCTATTCTGATAACATCATATCCCAGTTCCTGTAATGCTTTACTAACATTATTTCCTGATCTTAAGGATACTTCACGCTCAGACGAAAACCCACCTGATAATACACCTATTTTTTTTATCTTTTTATTCATCACCTACATTGTAACTTAAGACAAACTTAAGGACAATGGGGAGGTAATTGACCTTTCATTATGAGCCTGGGCATTTTGCTTTTTTCCATGTGTTGCTCCGGATTTACAACCGGAAGTATGGAAAGAGTATATGTTTCGGCTGCCGATTCCTCTGCATACAAAAATTTTTCTATATTTTTCACCTCATTATCCGACAAATTCATTTCTCCCAAATAAAATCTGATAATATTTCTCCTTTCACTGTCGATTTCCCAGGACCTGATATCAAAATGAGGCAGACCATTATCATATTTCTCAAATATGGTACCTCTGGATTCTTCAATTGCATTTTTATTGCCCAGTGCTGACAATTTCAATAAATGTATATTAAATGCCTCAACCACTGCCAGAGCTTTTTCATAATTCCTTTGTTCTTTATTAGTTATTGTTATGATCAATTTTTCGCCGGTGTCTTTGCTCTGAACAATTTCATGCTTGGAAAGTACCTGGCTCAATGTGATGTGCTCACCCTGATTGATTTGGTATTTGCCTATAAGATATCTGGTTGAATTTAATTGTTTTAGTTCCTCAGATGATAAATAATATTGGTTACTGTAAAATTTGAAGGGCCTTAGAAAATCCTGATAAAATTCTTCTATATTTTTTGAATTCAACCCATCAGAGCCTCTAAAAATATCTATTTTTTCTTTAAATTCCTGATATTTAGTTAAATAAAAATTACAGGATTTTTTAGCATAATCAATTCTAAGGTCCAGCTTATCTAATAAATCCTGTTGTGTACCGGCCAAAATAATATCGCCGATACGATAGTTGATTAATTTGTTATTAACACCTGTCCTGTCTTTTTGTTTTTTTGAGCGAATCACTTTAGCATACTCCTTCCTCTTTCTTCCTATAAATAATCGCCACAAATCGCTTATAATCTGCCCAGATAATCCTCCAGACGGTCTTGGACCTCAATAATTATTCTGATAGCTGACAACTGCATAAAAATTTCCGGTTTATATTCTCTATATAAATCCTGAAAAATCATGGAGATATGCCCAAGATAATCACGGTCCAGAGCATTCCCTTGGTCATCATAAAACAGATTTTTCGCGATTTTTCTATCTCTTTCGGACAAACCCATCTCTTCGAATAATCTCTTTTCCGTATCATTAAATTCTGCCGAATATTTTCCGAAATATGAAGCCCTTACTGCTGTTGCGTAAAAACAATCCGCTCCAACATTATTGTAAGTTTGTTTTTCAATAACATTGCTAATTAATTTGGTTTTCATAAATACTCCTTTATTTTATCTTTGATTTTTTTGAACTTTTTTCATAACTCCTTCCATTTCAGCATCTAGGTTTTTGCCGGATGCCTGCTGTAACTGCTCTTGATATTGTTGAAAATTTATATAGGTACTGTCAAACCATTCACCGGCTATACCCTGCACGGAAATAACCTGCCCTTTTTTTGTATCTAAAATCACATAATCACCGGCTTTTACGTGGATCTCGGCGTTGGGTGTCTTTATAATTACATCATCTTTAATAGATTCAGGTATTTTCATTGCATAACTAGGAACAAGCTTATAGCCCGATTTCCATGATGTATCAGCATCAATTCCATACGCCTCCTTTACAAACTTCTGGTCTGAAACATATTCATTGTAAAGTTTCTCCTGCCCGCTATTCTGATTGACAACAAATTTGTTATTCTCATCAAAATAGCCTTTAACTTGCTGACCTGCCAGAATATGCCCTGCCGGATAGGTTATGGGGCTGGCATTTTTCAGGATAACATCACCCTCTTTTATTGTAGCTACCCCACCGCCCCATGTTTCCTGAATAGGAATACCTTTTTCATCGACACCTGTGTAGGTAGTCAATTCATTACCCGGTCTGAACCTTGCTTCCTGATGTTTTTTACTTGCCAATAGTATACCGGTTTCAGTTTTCTTAATAACTTTTTCCAATATAGGAAAACTTGTGGTAATTCCTGATTTAATCAAATCTACATTTTTATCTATATAAACATCAAGAAGTCCGTTGTTGGAATATTTCCCCTGAGACTTTGTTAAAACACCGGCTAACAACTTATTGGCGATCTGCCCTATAGCTTTTGCCCGCATCATGTTTCCTTCTCCTGCCTCGAATTCAGCATCTTCCTTTAACTCAGCATAGCGAGAAACTATTTTCATTGCCTGGTCTACATCAAATGTACCAGAATATATTTCTCCCTTATAACCCCATTTGATTTCAACTTTCCCCTCCAAATATTTTATATTTACATTTGGTATTGATTTTAGAATGCTTCCATATTTTTTCCCAACAATGCAATCCTTCCCTAGAAATTCTGTCCACTTAAACTCACTGATTCTTATATCTCGCTCACTTATACCGATAACTTTGAAATACATTTTATCCTCCTTTATTCTTGTTTCTATAAATAGAAACATAAATAGAAGAAACCGGCTTGTGTGCTCAATAATGAAAGAGTTGGGACATTAGTACAGGTTAATACTTAGCAACAAATAGATAAAACTTTCCTCTATAAGTTTATTTCTACTTATTTTTTAGTATATTTCTAATTTGGGACCATTACTGGGAAGCCTGAATGTTTCTTCTACCTCTATATATATTAATCCAACAAGTATAGGTTTTTTAAACATGCATTTTTTTTGATGTTTTCTTAACGATTTGAAGTAATTACTATCACATCTTCTGTTAAACGCTTATCGGGAGGTAATTGCTTGTAGCGTAAAACCTGCTGAGCAATATTCTTAAAAACTGGGACAGCCGTCATTGAAGCGAATTTATTTGTTTGGGGATCGGTTATCACAACGAGCATAATATAAGCTGGTCTGGAAATTGGAAAAATCCCTAAGAATGAATTATTATAACTGCCAGGCAAATATGCATTATTTTCCTGAACAAAACGCCGGGCTGTACCTGTTTTGCCGCCGATTGAGAACCCTTTGATCCGGGTTAATGTGCCGGTACCTTCCTCAACCACCCCATGCATCATATCGAGCATTTGTTTAGCTGTCCTTGATGAAAAAATCCGTTTGGATTTTTTGGGATGATGATGCTTGTCAATAATTATATAAGGTTGAACCATATAACCTTCATTGCCGAAAACTGAAGCTGCTTTGATCAGTTGAATAGGAGTTACCGCAATGCTATATCCGAATGAAATGCGACTCAAGTCAACCTGCGACCAATTCGTATATGGATTTAAAATTCCTGAATTTTCTCCGGGAATATTCATCTGGGAAACCTTGCCAAATTCCAGCAGTGATAGATACTTATAAAGCTTATCGCGGCCCAGCATCAATCCTATTTTAGCAGCGCCAACATTTAGTGATTTCTCAATAATTTCCGTAACACTTTTACTGGAAGCCTCTTCTTTATGGGCTTCTTCAATGATTGTACCATTCACTACCAGCTTTTCTGGGATATAAATTAATTGAGAAATATTAATTACTTTTTCTTCCAATGCTGCTGCTACAGTGAAAAGTTTCATAACACTGCCCGGCTCAATAGCCATGGCGATGGCGTTATTCTGAAAGTACTGCGGATTATATTCTGAATAATGATTCGGATCGAAATAGGGATAATTGGCCATCCCTAAAATTTCACCGGTTTTAATGTCCATCATAATCGCAACCGCTGATTTTGCCTGGAATGTTTCTACTGCTTTCTGCAGTTCGTTTTCCATCATGAATTGAATGTTCTTGTCGATTGTTAACTGTAATTTTTTGCCGTTTTTTGCCGGATAAATTTTCTGATTATAACTGTAAATAAATTTCCCGGATGGGTCACTTTCCATAATCATCGAACCCGGTGAGCCTTTTAAAATATTATTGTAATAGTGCTCCAGACCGCTGGCTCCATCATCATCAATATTTACAAATCCCAGCAACTGCGCAGCGTTAAATTTACCAGGGTATGCCCTTTTGGTATCAGGTAAAAAATAAATTCCGGTTATATCAATTTTATCTTTAATTTCCTGCGGGACTTTACGCTTTACCCAGACAAAACGTCTGCTGGTATCCCAGATTTGGGGGTTACTTACATTCAGATATTCGGAAATGGCAGCCGCGGCTTTTTGCTTATCCCTGATAAGAAAGGGGTCAGCGTATACGGAATATGCTTTTACAGAGGTGGCCAATAATTGACCGTTGCGATCTATTATATCTCCCCTTACAGGATTTAGTTTAATGATCCTCTCCTGCTGGTCACGGGATTTTTTTTTGTAAAACTCATGTTTGATGACCTGCAGATAAAATAACCGCAGTATAATAATAAAAAATAAACTTGCTATTAATAAAAAAACCAGCCAAATCTTATAGTTGTATTTATTCGTAGACATAAATCACTTTTTCAGGGAATCCCATCTCCAGAGTTTGGGTAGCGTATTTATAAACCTCATTCAAATCGTTATCTGAGGACAACTTGATTGACAACTCGTAGTTGGTATCTTTAAGGTGTTTAAGCTCGCTATTCAATGATTGTCTCGTGTAGTCAAGCTTATAATTGATACTAAGCTGTAGCAAAGCTACAAACATAAAAACTATTATTGAAATAATAATAAAAACCAATCTTCTGCTTAAGTTATATTCCATTTTTCTATAGCCCTTAATTTGGCACTTCTGGCCCTGGGATTAATTTTAACCTCATCTTCAGTAGCAATAACTACTTTTTTATTTAATTTTACGATATGAAAAGGATTTTCAGAAGCGGTAAATTTATTAAAGGTTTGTTTTACAATCCGGTCTTCCAAAGAGTGAAAAGTTAACACCACTATCCTGCCCAGATGCGGCAAATCGTTAAGCATAGCAGTCAATGTGTCTTCTAAAATATCCAGTTCGTTGTTAACTTTGATACGTAGGGCCTGAAATACTCGCTTCACCGCGGTCATTTTTCTCTCAAAAGAACCATGTATTGAACTTTTAATAATTTCCAGCAGCTCTGAAGTCTTCGTAAAATGTTTTTCTTTACGTTTGGAGACAATGGACTTTGCCAGAAACCTGCTTTTGGGTTCTTCACCGTATTTATAGATGATGTCTGCGATATCATTTTCCGTAAAAGAATTAAGAATTTGAGCTGCAGTAAGCTGATTGCGAATGCGATCCATTCTCATATCCAGCGGACCTTCCGCCTTATAAGAAAAGCCCCTCTCCGCGTTATCTATCTGCATACTGGATATACCCAGATCCAAAATGACCTTGTTAAATGAATAATTTATCCCGTTTTCCTCAAGTAACCGGCGATAATTTGAAAAATTACCGTTTAAACAAATCAGTTTTTTAGAATTTATCTTGTTCTTTACAAGTTTAATAGCATCTATATCCTGATCTATGCCTATTATTTTTTCAACTTCAGGATAATGGTTTAACAAAAAATCAGTATATCCCCCCGCGCCTAAAGTTGCGTCAAGCACTATATCTTTTTTGGCAGGTGCTAGAAAACGCATTACTTCGTCCAACATAACTGGGATGTGATCGGCCATGTTTAATTATTTATCCTGTTTTAAAAACTTCAGATAGGCGTTAATTCCGGCTTGCAAGGTAGGAAAATACTGATGATGAGTATAAAAAAATAAAAGAAGAGTAAACAAGTTGCATTTCATGGAAAAAATTATACTGTGCTCTGTTAGATTGGGATTGGTTACTATATGCACCATCTTGATTTTTTCTTTTTTTACAAATTTGCGCATACCAAAAAAAACCAGAGCAGCTCTGAGAAACTCGGAAAATTCAATTTCATCCGGATTTACCTCCCACCAGTTTTTATCATCCAGCAGGTTCAACGCCAGTTTTTGTGATAATATATGATCTTTTTGTACATCTTCCTCGAAAAAAATCCTTGGTATGATTACGGGCATAGATTCGGTATACAAAACCACAAATTCACCTTGATCTTTAGGTAACAATTGCGGGTCCAAAATATGATTATCCAGCCCGAAATATATTTTTTTCAGATTACTGGCTTCCCGCTTGATTTTTTCCATTAGATGCTGAGGTATTTTCAGCCCGTTTTGCAAGATCCTGGTCAGGATCATATTATGACTGAGGAACAGCTTATCCATATGTGAATTAAAAGACTGCTGGTTGCTCTGTTCTGATTTCTGAATTTCCCTGTGCGGCTGAGCCTGCTGAAAACCTATTTGATCAATGCTCATTTTTTTCTTTCCTGCTCTGTATAAAAAATCTGGAAGTGGAAATGTCATCCAAAAATTTTACATCTTCTTTTTCCATTATTTTTTTCCAGAGCTTGCGTTTTTTATCTTTGTCTTTTTCCAGAATTTTTTTGTCTCGCATGGCTTTAAGTAATTTTTTCTCTTCTTCTTTTTTCTTGTCTTCAGCCTGCTGTGTTGCTATTACCTGTTCGTCGTGCCTAATTTTCAATACATCAAGTTGATGTTTGCGTAAAAAAACTTCGCTTAAATCAATCGGTTTTTTCCCGGAATACATTTCCAGTATTTTGCTATGCTCTTCGGCTTGATCTGCTTCAATCTTCCTTTGTTTCTCCTGTTCTTCCAACAATTTCTTGGTGGCCTTGTTTACTTCTTCTTTTTGCAGTATTTCTTTAATTTCACGCACCCGCAGCACTGTAGAAAGGTTATATTTAAATCTTTTACTTTTTTTTACTTTGGCCATGGTTATCTATATAACCATTATATCCAGAATTAAGGAATTACAAAGAGCAGGCTGTTTATTCGCTATATCTTTTCCCGTTTCAAAGCAAGAGCTTTTTCATATTCTTTAAGAAGAAATTCTTTTTTTACTCCGGTTTCAACAAAATCCCAGGGTAATGGTTTTTTTATAGCTTTTTCAGTTAAGTACCCTTCCAGCTTCAAACCGCACTGCTCAATAGCTTTTTGCCAGGCGTCAAAACGAAAATGATCATACCAGGCGTCAAAAAACGCTCCGTTTTTATAAGCTTGCTCAATTAATTCTCCTGTTTCTTCGTCTCCTCTGCTCAATAGTCCTTCGATCTGGCTTACCTGTGGGTCTGTCCAGCGTAATTCCAGTTGATGATGACGCAATTGAGCTTTAAGAAAATTCAATTTCCTGGTTATTTCTGGAATTGACTCCTGTCCTGCCCACTGAAAAGGTGTAAAAGGTTTAGGGACGAAGTTGGAAACATTAACCACAACTTTATTATGCGCCGGTTTAATCTCCCGAATTATTCTAAAGCTCAAATTTACAATATCTTCCACATCCTGATCAGTTTCTCCGGGTAAACCGATCATGAAGTACAACTTGATGCTTTTTCCGCTGTTTTGGGCGGCGATTTTGGCAGTAGAAATAATTTCATCTTCACTCAGATCCTTATTAATAAC
Organism: Candidatus Margulisiibacteriota bacterium; assembly: GCA_028715625.1. Classification (NCBI taxonomy): domain Bacteria; kingdom Bacillati; phylum Candidatus Margulisiibacteriota; species Candidatus Margulisiibacteriota bacterium. The sequence continues at coordinate 21,679 of JAQURL010000008.1, forward strand.
ATCCCTGAGAAATTGACTACCGGCCTCCGGCGCCAGAGTTACACCTGATTGCCTGACTTTATTGATCATCAAAGAAACATCATTGGAAAATGTATCCATACGTAAAGAAGGCAGGCTTAAAGATACCTGTTTCTCCTTGCATAACGGCTCCAGTTCTTCTAATAATTGTTTAATGTATGGATAATCAGAAGAACTTAAAGAAGAAAGAGATATTTCGTCATAACCGGTATTCATTATGATATTTTTAACCTGTTTGATTAATTTTTCCTTGGGTTTAATCCTCACTGGCTTATTGATATACGAAGCCTGACAAAATCGGCATTTTCTAGGACAACCGCGCATTATCTCAATACTGAAACGATTATGTACAGTCTTCAACAGAGGTATCAATGGTTTTTCCAGATAAGATTCGTCAGCGAAATCTTTGTAAATATGACGAAATACTTTCTTTTCTTCATTTAATAAAGGTACGAAAATGTAATCAAGATTGTTTAATTCGGATAAAATCTCAATTTTAGTTATAACTTTCTTATATTTGAAGTAGTGAATCTTGTCACAGATTTCTTTGAACACCTCCTCACCGTCACCCAGTACAAAAAAATCCATAAAAATACTCATAGGTAAAGGATTCATTACACCACCACCACCGGCAAATATTAAAGGCCACTGCTCGTTATCCAACCGATCCTTGCTGCGGCGCGGTATTCTGGCCAGGTCTAAGGCCAGCAGCGCATTGGTAAAACTAAGCTCTGTAGAAAAAGAAACAGCCAGGGCATCAAAATTTGCCAAGGGCTTCTGACTTTCCAGGGAAAATAAAGGGACTTCATTATCCTTTAATAAAGTAATCATATCCAGATCTGGAATAAAGGCTCTTTCCAGTGAATGTTTGGTGTATGAATTAATGAGAGTATAAAACAAATTCACAGCCAGATTGCTCATGCCGACTTCATATTTATCCGGATACAACAAGCAAATTTTAGCTTTGGAGGTACTCCATTGCTTCCTCTGCATATAGATTTCGTTGCCCAGATATTGAATGGGTTTGGTAACTATTAATAAATTTTTCTTTAAAAAACTTTGGATGCCGGGATTTTGCATAGGAAAACAATATTAGCATAAATACTGAAAACATTCGATGCGACAATGCAATTCAGGTTAATATTATTTATATTTACGACCCAATCAGTTAATCAAACTTTATACGTGTCAAACGACCCATATTGAAATCCGGCTCAGCGCCATTGTCTATCTGTGCCCAGGTTAACAATCCCTGGTTCAATCCAACAGTGTAAGGTATTTTATAAGCTACCTGTCCTTCATGCTGTATGGAGCCTGGACTGCGTGAAGAATTGCCGTCAGCCCATGTCTCCCTATTCTGGGCAAAAATGTTGAAAGCAGGAGAATCCAGATCCACTAAAGCTTTTTCAATGACAGATGTTTCTTTGCCTTTTCTGACTTCTGTATGTATAAGACTGGAAAGCGGAATACCCAGAGGCTTACCTCCTGATAAAAGGTCGGTCACAGAAGCCATGTAGCCAGTATGGCTATTCAAAACCAGCGAACCTGCTGTCAACCCCAGTATAAAGGAATAATTGGCATCAAATCTGGCGGGAGCCCCGCATCTGGTTTCGTATCCGACAAATTTATCCTGTGGATCGAACTTGGAATCTATAAATTTTTTCATTTCTTTTTCAGAAAAACCCAACATATTTGCAAGATCATATTTTTCCGGCTGAGCTTGCATATCCTTAATCTTTTTTAGGACTAATTTCATTAATAGTTTTTCCGTAGGTATCTGAGAAACTTTCAGGTTACCATGATCATCCCTGTCCAATAACATCGCGTCCACAATATCATCAGGAAAAGTACGGAATAAGTCAGCTGAATTCGATGATATTTCCGGAGAAGTACAAATGAAATTCTTTTTCTCGGCAATCGTCATGGTCGCTTGTTCCAGAAAAAATTCTATATCTTCATCTCTATAATCCTTAAGTTCAGGTACAGCCTCTTTTAAAACAGTTGTTAAAATCTTCATGTCTGCTGAAAGAGCATTAATTTTACCGAACTCATTCCAATCAGTTTCTTCCTTTTTATTAATTAGTTTCTTCCCGAGTAATATGTTTTTTATTTCCACATGTTTTCCCGACAATTTATTCAGTTCACTGATCAATTTTTTTACTTCAGGTATAAACTCGATAACTCCCTCAGGAATAATCGCAACACCATAATTTTTTTCTTTAGCCATTCTTCCGGCAATAATATTGGACATGTAACTTACGACATCATCCATGGACATTTTTTTCTTGCCTATCTCTTCTGAAATTAAAGTAATATGAGGTCTTGTCTGCAAAGCAACCTCTAGGGTTAAATGCGAGGCGCTTCTACCCATAAGCTTTACAAAAAACCAATATTTTTTCTGAGACGCGCGATCTGTCAGCAAATTACCTACGAGTTTCGCCATTACTCTGGCAGCTGTATAAAAACCAAATGATATAGGCAACAAACTGTTTCCTTTATCATTTATTTGCAAGTCGCCATCAATAGTTTTAGGGACACCGATTACAGTGCAGCCTTTATTCAGATTACCTTTTTTGTATTCTCCAGTCAGATACTCGGCAAGTTCAGCTGCATTAGTATTAGAATCATCTCCTCCGACTACGACTATTCCATCCAAACCTAATTTTTTTACTGTATTTTTTACACTTTCAAATTTTTCCGGTTTATCAATTTTAGTTCTGCCAGTCCCCAAAAAATCAAAGCCACCAGTATTTAACAGCAATTCCATGTTATCGGCAGTAACCTTAAAGGCATTTCCTTTTATCAAACCATCAGGACCATTAGTGAGACCGTAAAGCGTATTACCTTTAAGTACTTTGAATAAACCTCCTAAAACATTATTTCCACCTGATGCAGGCCCACCAGAAAAAATAACCCCGACTTTTTTACCGGTAATGTTTGCAGTTTGCGCTTTTTCTCCTTCCAAAGCTTCTGTTTGCAGGTTGGGAAATTTTGTAGCAACTACTTCCGCCGATTTTATTGTCATTGCCTGATCTGTTTTTACGAAATTTATAGGAATAATTTCTCCTGACTCATCAAAAAAAATTTCAGGAACTGCCAGTGGTAAAGTTCTCAATAGAGAATCTATCGGTGCGCTCCGTTTTGCGTCGACATATCCGTTCGGTATCGCTGCTATTATCTTTTTATTCATTTTTCTTTCCTCCTGATTCATTTGTTATTAGGTTTAAAAATCTTAAATTTGTAAAATGATTTCCCATGCGCACACGTGGACAACTTGAAACACCTGCAAATTCCGGATATACTCTCTCCTCCTTAGGAATCCATAAGAGCATGGGAATTAGCATATATCTTTCTTTCAGGCTGCGCAGTTCCAGTTCACGCATCTGATGATCCGGGATGTAAGCCATTAGAGACAATGCTTTATCATTTTCCATAACAACATAAACATCAGCGCTTTTCGCGTCTTCTATATTAGTTTCTTCATCTAAATCATTTAGAATATTTATGCTCATCTTATATAAATTGGGGGTAATCTGTTTAAATCCATCCTCTAACAGCCTTGCTAATAAACTTGTTCCTATCAAATTGACTTCTTTCTGAAAGGGTTCCAGATAACTGGCTTTGACTCCATATCCGAAATACTCAAGCGCAGTTGACGGACCATAACTTATTTCCAGCACAAAATCATCGGGTCTGGCCGCAAGATTCACTCTTTTCAGTAATTCCGGCTTATAAGTGATTCCTGAAATATTATAAGCAAGATCAAAATATTTCTTAAATCCGCCGTTATCCTCAAGTTGAACTATCTGAAAACCGTTCTTAAAAAAATTAAGCTCGCCCAGACGTTCGTAGCCATGCCTAAGAAAAGCTGCCTGTAATTCCGGAAACGGTAAACTATATATAATCTTATTTTTTTGAGCTACTATCTTACAAAACATCAACCGATTTTTTACCCTTCTTTTTTATATCCACATAAATATCGTGTGAAAAATAAAAAAGTTGCAGGGAATTTTCGCCTCATCCCCCTTTGACAAACTATGATGATTAAGTGACTTTTCAACTATTCCCCCTTCTCCACTAGCGGAGAAGGGGGCCAGGGGGATGAGGTCTAAGCCCTACATATAAAAAATCCATCTACCGACAACGGATTATATTTTAGAAGCTCCTGTTTCAGTTCATTAAAGGTGGTACCTGTTGTATAAATATCATCAACGATAAGAACCTTCTTACCCTTGATAAGGTCAGGTCGCAATACCTGAAAAGCGCCTTTGATAATTACTTCCCGTTCCTGTCTTTTCAATTTATAAAAATAGCAGGTATACTTTTTCCTGCGTACCAGACCGTAGCAAATATTAGGAAGAAAATTATAAAGATAATGCAGGTGATTAAACCCTCTTTGAAAAAAACGCAACCAATGTGACGGGACAGGGATAACCAGATCATAATTAATAAAAAAATCCGTCTTTAGCTGGTCCTTTAAATATTGGGAAACAATTTTCTTCTGTGCTTTAAACTTGTATTCATGTAAAATTTCCTTGAGATTTCCCTGATATGGGTATAAATAATAACATCCCGTTTGAAACTCCGCAGGTTCTTTTTTAACCGGTCGGCAATTATTACAAATTCTGTCCGCCGAGATGGATTTACAGCACAGACAAACACGGGGGAAAAGCTTATCCAGTATGCGGTTTAACAACTTTGATAATCCTTGGTATCTGTTGATAATCAGGTATTAAAATAATTTCTTGAAGTCGCTCTTTTTTAGCCAGGTCCATCACTTCACTACTCTGGTCATAACCTATTTCCATAAACAGAGTCAACTGATTAGGTAAAGACTTGATCAGGTCAAAGATCAATTTAATAACCTCAAGGCCATCCGGTCCACCGTCTAAAGCTTCTTGCGGCTCAAAATCCTTTACTTCCGGTTGTAAATTTTTAATTTCAGCGGTTTTAATATAAGGCGGATTAGAAACAAGCAATAAAGATAAACTTTTATCTTCTAAAAAAGGTATTTCAGGAAAAAATCCCTCAAAAAAATTAATTTCTGTCTGATTTTCCTTGGCATTTTGCATGGCCATATCCAGCGCTGGTCTTGAAATATCCGTTGCCCAGACTATAAGTTCCGGGACATTTTTTTTTAAAGATACGGCCAGTGCGCCGGAACCGGTCCCAATATCAACAACTAAAGGCAGAACACTTTGACTTTTTAAATATTCAATAGCTTTTTCTGCCAGGATTTCGGTTTCCGGTCTGGGGATCAAAACTCCTTGACCTACATGAAAAGTATGCCCCATGAATTCACTTTGACCGGTAATATAATCAACAGGCTCGTGTTTGACGCGGCGCAAAACAAGCTCTTTGTAATTTTTCAAATTGGTAGAGGTTAAAGGCTGTTCATAATTAAGAAAAAGCTCTATCCGTTTGCACCTCAGCACGTGACTAAGCAATATCTGCGCGGTTAATTTCGGGGAATCTATCTGTTGTTTGGCAAAATATTCTTCGGACCATTCCAAAATCTTCTTAACGGTCCAGATTTCAGTCATATCTATATTATATATTCTTTAACTTTTCCAGTCGATCCGCAGTAATAAGCGCATCGATAATTTCATCAATGTCTCCCTGCATTATACTTTCCAGTCTGTAAAGAGTCAGCCCTATCCGGTGATCTGTTACCCTGCCCTGAGGATAATTATAGGTTCTGATCTTTTCACTGCGGTCACCAGAGCCCACCTGCATTTTTCTGGTTTCACTTTCTTTTTTATTACGATTTTCTTCTTCCATCTCCACCAGCTTGGCAGCCAGCAGCTTCATAGCTTTATCCCTGTTCTTATGCTGTGACCTGTCTTCCTGACAGGAAACGATAAGTCCGCTGGGGATATGAGTAATACGAATAGCGGATTCGGTTTTATTTACATGTTGTCCGCCCGCACCGCTGGAACGGTAGGTATCGATCTTCAAATCCTTAGGATCGATTTTGACATCCACCTCATCAGCTTCATGTATAATCGCCACTGTAGCGGCTGATGTATGTATCCTGCCACTGGCTTCGGTAACCGGCACTCGCTGCACACGATGTGTGCCGCTTTCAAACTTGAGACGTCCGAATACGTTCAGGCCCTGTATATAAACAACAACTTTAGCGAATCCGCCCGCATCTGCTTCCGCCATATCTACAACTTCTACCTGCCAGTTCCTGCGTGCAGCGTAACGAATATACATCTCATAAAGATCTCGGGCAAACAGTGCTGCTTCTTCGCCACCAGTACCGCTACGTATTTCCAGATACACATTTTTTTTATCGTGCGGGTCTGTAGGTATAAGCATAAAAGTCAATTCTTGCTTGAGGATTTCTTCCTTTTTCTGCAAGGCATCAAGCTCATCCTTAGCCAGTGCCATCATATCTTTGTCACTTGAAGAATTCAGCAGTTCTCTCGTATCATAAAGTTCTTGGGCAAGTTTGGTATATTCTCTGTATTTGTTAACGGGTTCTTCCAGTTCCATGCGCTTTATATTCAACTCCCGATAGCGGTCAAGATTGGAAATGGTTTCCGGGTTAGACATTTCGCTCTCGATCAAAGCGAATTTATGTTCAAGTTCTTTAAATTTTTCACTTAAATCCATACTCAGATTACTTCTTTCAAGGCACTTATAGCAGCGGTTATCTGCATTTCATCAGGCTCTTTGGTTGTCATTCTCTGAACCAATAGTCCAGGTGTAATCAGCATTTTGCAAAATATATTGCTATGAAATTTGGCCGCCAGTCTGATCAATTCATAAGCAATTCCGGAAATCAGCGGGAACAAAAGCAGTTTGAAAAAAATCCTGTGCAAAAGGTCCTGCCTGCCTATCAAAGAAAAAACAAAGATGGATGTGATCAGCACGAAAACTATAAAAGAAGTGCCACAACGAATATGAATACGGGAATATTTTTTGACATTTTCCACAGTAAGTTTCTCTCCTGCTTCAAACGCGTTTACCGCTTTATGCTCTGCGCCATGAAATTGATAAACTCTGACCATATCTTTCATAAGCAGAGTGGAACCCAAAAATCCCAAAAAAATACTTATTCTGATACAACCTTCAATGGCATTAAGCAAAAGGATATTGACGCTGGCGAAATGTATTCTCAAATAATTAAAAAAGATAGCGGGGATAATAATAAATATACCGATAGACACCATCAAACTGATAACAATTGAAGAACTAAGTTCATTTTTAGATATTTTTTCATGTTCTTCACTGGCAATATTAATAGAATATACTAAAGTTTTCATGCCAATTACCATCATTTCAATAAGTGATACAAATCCGCGTAAAATCGGCAGCTTTAACATCGGGTATTTCTTCGATATTGGAACAAATTCCTCTTTATTTACAACCAAATTATGTGACGGATTATAAACAGCTGTAGAGATATATTTATCCCCTTTCATCATTACTCCTTCAATCAGTGCCTGCCCTCCTACATATCCCATTTTTTTCGCCTTTCTTTTTTGACAACTACGCTTTCAGCTGCAAATTTATAGTGTCCGCAACAATCATCTTCAGCGCAATAGCCTTGAAGCTGACATTTTGGTTCCAGAAAACTTCCCAAAAAGGATGATATCCTGATTATTTCCTTTTTCATAGCTTTAGCCAAATCCAGGATTTCCCACTGCGCCCTGTAACACAACCTCAAGTTACAAAACTGCATGATCTCCCGATAGTTCATTGTAACCATGATATTGGTCGGGGTAGCGTTGGGCAGAATATATCTTGCGTCTTCCGCCGGAACACCATCTTCCAGCATTTCTTGATAAAATTCAAATAGAGAATTTATCATACGCTCATACCTTTTTTTATTCTTTATCTTTTTAGGTTTGATAAAATTGATACTGCCTGCATCATATTCTACATAACGTTGAGACTGCTGGGCATAAGAAGCATGTCGATGTCTTACCAGTTGATGAGTGCTTACCCTGCTGATACCTTCTACACCAAAAGTAAAACTGGCATGCTCCAGAACCGAATGATGACCTGATAAAATGGTTTTTCTTATCAAACTTAGCATCTTGTTTTCGGGGACATCGCTCTGGCTCAGTGGTCCTGCCTTGCTGTAACAGGTCCTGCAAGCCAAATATATAACCTTAATCGGTAAGGGTGTATGACTTATCAGCTGAACTTTCATGATTAAACAGTATAAAATACTGCCTATTTTGTTTTATAACGTCTCTTGAAACGTTCTACGCGTCCTTCGGTATCCATTATTTTTTCTGACCCGGTATAAAAAGGATGACAGGCACCGCAGATATCAACTCTTATTTCATCTTTGGTGGAATAAGTATTATATTGCGCCCCACATACACAGGTTGCTACGATTTCCTTAACTTGTGGATGTATATTTTTCTTCATTTCGTTCACCTTGCCTTTAACTGTATTGATCTAAGCCTAATAATTATATCGTTTTTTTTTAGGAAGTCAATTATATTCATTTGAAGTTCCTGACAAATTATTAAAGAAGATTGTAAGATTTCTACCCAATACTTTCGATAATCTAGTGAGGAAATTCATGCAAATAAATCATAAAATTGTAAGTTTCAGGATAATCCTGGGGTTGAAAGCCCGGGGTTTAGCTGAACTTCTGAGAACGGCTATACAGGATGACTGTGATAAATTTAGCCTGCTATTCCCACAGAAAACCGGTCAAATAAGGGCCGATCTGATAAATCTTATTGAGGTCCTCCGCTTTAATTATTTTAATCGGCTCTACAAAAAAAATAATATTAAAAAATTGACTGGTTACTATAAGCAAACTCTTACTGAAGTTAATGAAATGCTTGAATCAACTAATAAATCATTGGGAAGTGATCAATTTCAGCATGGGAATGATTTGGTCGAGAAGATTGCTGAAGTTGATCTGCAGAAAGCTAAATGTCTGAAATTGGAGGAAAAACTATTAGCATTAAATCTTTTTCTAAAAAATTTGAACTTATTTAACAAAAATGATTTAACCAGATTATCCAAACTTTTAAACGGGTCTAAAGGTACAGAGAAACAACTACTTAATTTGAACCCTGATTTTATGGATTTTTATTTGCAACAATCCATTGAAGAAATAGTTTTATCACCTCTGTCTCAAAAAATTTATGACGATTATCAATCAGGGAAAAGACAGGAAAGAATTGATAACTCCACAACAAGGGTTTCCAGAATTCTGTTCTTCGTACAGAGCGAAAAATTGCCCATGTATAAATTCATATACAATAAGGAAGCAGGCACTATATATTTAAAAGAACCCTTGCTAATAGATGAAATCAATGAACTTATTTCTAATTTCTTCGAGCACGAGGATATTATAAACATAAGGAAAACAAATAAACTTGTTCAGGAGTATTTTTTTTCCGACCAGGCAATAAAAAGAATACTTCTCATATTACATTCTGACCCTGCCCTCGATGCTGCTTATAATTTTGTTAATAATTTTATAAAACCCGATCTGGATACAAAAATTAATACCGAGATAACACAATTTCTGAATGACATTTCTGCGAAAATGCCAACTTTTAACAATGCCTTTGATGATTTCTTAAAAAAATTACATAGCATTGTTGAAATGTATAAAAATATCAATTCATTTGTGAATGGATTTAGAAATATGAAGAATATGAGTGGGGCGGCAATACTCATATTTGATTTTCTAGTGCATATTAAGAAAATATATACCGAACAGTTTAAAGAAATTATCAAAGCCGACCTGGATTGGTTAAAAAAATACCAATCAGTGCTCACCTTAGAACTGCAGGAAGGAAAAATGAGCTACTCCAATTTAGAAAGTAATCTGAGAGAACTGAAAGGAAAGCTCAATTCTGATACTCTTCGACAAGAAATAGAAGTATTGAATGATAAACATTCTTTTATTTCGGAACAATTAAATATTCTTGCTCAGAAAGCTGATGAACTTACCATGGAATCTATTGAAGCTAAAATCATTGAGCTCTATGACAAAAAAATAAAAGAAATTGGGAAAAAACTATTAAATCCCATAGCTATACATAACAAAAACGGGAATAACAAACAGGATGAAGCTATTAATACTGAACAAAATTTTGACGAAATTTTTGATTGGAATGAAATTACGCCCAATGTTATTTATACAGTTAAAAATGAGCTGAATGTTATTACCAGGTTCAAGTTTACAGCAAAAATACTGGAAGAAATCAATAAATATCAACCTCACATCTTGCAAAGATTATTAAACGCTGCTAAAAACGGTATGGTAGCAAAAGTCGGGGAACAAGGCATCAAAGCCTACACCAAAGAACCTATAATGAGTATAAAACTTATTAAGGAAAGTTTTCGCATTTTAGGGGATGTTAAGCATGACTCCGAAGGGGTATATACGGTATTCTATAAATTGGACACAAAATAAGCTACAGTAATAACTGTTTAGTCGCCAAAATTTCTGTGCAGTATATCAATAAGATTAATAAAACGGGAAGTATAAAGTTTTCTGTCTATAAAAACAGAAAATTTGTCCGGATACAAATGTCTGTTCATAACAATATTATTGAGCTTATTTATCAGCACTTTATAAGCCTGAGCATAAGGAAATCTATCAGGTTTTAATAACATATCTCTATATATTGTCCAGAATCTCTCCAGAAAAAGCAGTCCCTTATATGGGTCCTGGCCTCTCCAGAAAGGCTCAGCATCTTTCTGCACTACCTTAAAAAAATTAAACTCTGCTCTTTGCCTGTATTTTTCAAATTTTGACCTTTGGAAAAAATCAGCAGATGAAAGAGGTATATTCTGTCCATACTTGTAACCCATACGCAAGGCTATTTTCAGTATACTTTCCGGGAAGTTGTTTTCATTTAATAACAGAAGTTCTGAATTCTTTAATCGTGGTAATTTTTGTTGCGTTTCATGATGCAGAGGTTTATCCCGAAAAACATCAAAAAGATAAGGCAAATTTTCACCAAAAATACCTTTTAATTTTGCAATATCGCCGTTTCTCAGAGCTATACGGCTGTCTCTGGAAAGCTCGCGCCAACCAAGGTAACTGGCGTCTGAATATAAAGAGATAATTTTATGACAGGAAAACATTAATAAACTTCAAAATAAAAATATTATTCCAGACAAATTATTTTTTACCGTATAGTATCTGTCGTAACGAGCTTAATAGTTTATAACCAACAAGTTCGGCATATTCAGGTTTACTACCACCATAACTTTTAAGGGATTTACCTGGTTCAATATTTAGATGAGAACGTAAAATTTCAAAAAATTTCGCCAGATTATAGGCATCTTTTTGCGTACCCGGGGTCAGATCGAAGGATACCTGATAAAATTTTTTGAAACCATTTTCGTCTATGCCATAAACCTGATTCCCTGACAATTTTGCCAAAAGTTCCTTATTCTTAACCGGTTCGCTTTCTAACTTAACCATAGTGGCAATTGCTAATTTTCTTAAATCAAAATACCTTTCATATTGACTGCAGTCTTCATATGAATTATTTCCATTTATATCTATTGCCCCCTTGTCAGGAATAGAGTCTTCCAACTCTTTAATGACTTCATTTAAATTATTAATATTAACTTCTTTCATCTGTCTCCAAACATCTACAATATCTTCCTTTGACGCTGAACCCTGAATGCCACCTACAACGGGCAGCCAGGTTAACCATGTTAATTGTTTTTGCAGTAAACCTGCCGTTATTTCTACTTCGGTAGGTTGAATATCTTTATCATGATTATAGTCGGAACTATAAAACAATCCTCGAATCCCGTCTTTTTCTTCCTTGGTTTTACCGAATCTATTAACATACGCTTCGATTTTATTAGATACTGAATTATTAATAGTAATATTTCCAACCATGATTTATTCCTCCCCAAAAATTTCTTATATTAAATTATCGGGGGGGAAACTCCAAAGTTGCAAAAAATTTGGCCGAATGCTTAAAATATAATTTCTGTGGTATATAATAATAAGGATACAGTTTATGAAATCAGCTATCAAATTCATATTACTAACAATATTGTTAACTGGATTTAACCTTAATGGCAGTATTTTTGATCAGAACTTTAAAATATTCGGAGGTTTCGGTGCTCCTTATGGATTTGGAGGGGTTAATGCCGGTTATTTAATAAACAGTAACCTGGAGATTTCCGCAGGGATCGGATTTTTGGGTTTCATGGACAATACTGTCATTGATTCCGCAGGTAATACCATTATTCCTTATAATATTGGAGCCAAACTATTCACACCGGAAGCTTTCTGGAAAACCAATATTGTTCCTTACGTCAGCTGTTTCTGGGGTACGGTAGCTGTTATTCAGTATCAGGGATATTCGGCTTTCCCCTATTATGAAATTCTTAAAGGTTTCAGTTTTGGCTATGGCTTTTATATAGAAATTTTAAAACCCGATATCTGGGGGGATATAGGCATCAATTATTTGATTACCCAAGAAAAGCTCACGGGTTCTATAAAAGATGCTTTCAGTTCTTTTAACTTCTTCGCTGGCATCGGACTTTTATTTTAACTTAGTTTTTTAAAATCAAAAAAAATCCATGAATATTTTTATTATCCGGGGGCATATGAATTAATGTAATAAAAAAGGGGGAAGAGAAATGAAAAAAGTAGCAGTAAGCATAATTGGCGCAGCGATTCTAATATTTATCCTCGGGGGATGCGCCCAGAGATTAGGGCTGGTTAACAATTCATCACCGGCTGACTCCATTGCACGTTTTGATATAAGTGGTGCACAAAGTTTATTCATTGCAAACGCAGTGAATAAAAGTGTTAGTACCGGCATGTCGGCTAAGGCAGCCAAAGTAGCCTCCAGTAACAATGGTAACAGTGATAACAGCGGCAACAATGGTAATGGTAATGGCAACAACGGCAATGGCAATGGTAATAGCGGCACTCCTGCAACAGTGACACCTGAACCTGTTGTTACGCCAGTAACAACAGTAACCCCGGTTCCTGAAGATATAACGACAGAAGTCTCGGGAACCAAATCATTATACAAATTGATGCCTGATGGTACAGTCCAGCCTGTTGGGTTCTATGATCCATATAATAATTTAATTCAGTTTCAGGCTGAAGTAGTTGGAATTAAAAATATTAATAAGGATTATTTATCTGTCAAATTCCTGGACAGCGCCACCTCCGGTAGTTTTTTATATTTTCTGGTAAATAAAACAACCGGTATTGCCTATTTATATGGAACCAATATTAATGAAAACACTTCCATAACTTATCCCAGTGATGGCACAAAATACTACTTTATAAACAACCAGGGACGTTTGGTTAGACTGGACTTTACGGTATCCAGTACTACAGGTATTAAAATGACAGTTCTGCCGGCTCTTAAAGGTGTAAACTACGCCACAGCCAAAATAGATAAAAATGAAAATATTATTGTAGGAGACAAGTTCATAAAACAAACAACAGGTGGTTATGAATACCTGACTGTTGCTTCCCAGGGCAAAGATGTCTATGTAAGCAAATCCGGAGATTTTAATTACTATTCCGGTGCTCAACTTTTCAAACTATGTTTGGATGCCAATAATGCCGTACAAAGCATAGCTATTACTACAACTCAGGGTACAGACTACCAGTTTGTAGCCACAATAGAAAGCAATACTCCCTTACTCACAAATACAGATTACGGTTATTATTCATTTCCAAAATTAAGTTCGTCCGGTGTAGCGCAAAGTTTGCTGATAGCCAAATACAACGCAAACACAATGGCCATTAATACAATTGAGTATCCCAAAACAGCAAAAGCTGTTGCAGGCAATCAACTACTCTACGTTTTGAAAGACAACAAAACTATAGAAAAAGTGGATACTAATTTAACCATACAAAGTTTCTACACAACTAATGAATATGATATAACCAGCGTAGCAGCGAATAATGCCAACGAAGTGTACTTCTACGGACTAAGATATAGCGATGGTGCTTATATCGCCGCTGTTCTGAATCCTGATGGCACTCAAAAAACCATTACAACTTCTGTTACTGTAGCTGAAGTTTCTTATCTGACACCGCTTAAAACTAAATAACTGCAACCATCTTTTTTAATTATTTTATTGGAAACCCGGCTAATGGCCGGGTTTCCTTTTATATTGTGTTTTCAATTTATATAACTAAATTTTTCGATGAATATTTTTATTCTCCACGGGTATATAAATAAATGTAATTAAAAAAGGGGGAAGAGAAATGAAAAAAGTAGTAAGTTTAGCAAGCATCGCAGTTCTGATGTTTATCCTTGGGGGATGCGCCCAAAAATTAGGTCTGGTGAATGATTCTTCACCGGCAGATTCTATAGCTCGTTTTGATATCAGCGGGGCTCAAAGTGTATTTATAGCCAGTGAGGTACCTAAAGGAGCCGCTACTGCCAAAGGGCTGTCTATTAAAGCAAATGCCAATAAAAAACTGCTCTATAAGATGTTGCCTGATGGCACAGTCCAACAAGTAGGATTTTATAATACCAAGACAAATGTTATATCTTTTACGGCTGAAGCAGTGGATATAAAAACTATTAATAGTGACTATTTGTCTATTAAATTTCTTGATAATACTACTTCCGGCAGTTATTTGTATTTTCTTGTAAATAAAACTACCGGTTACGCTTATCTGTATGGAACAAATATTAATGAAAAAACATCCATAACTTATCCCAGTGACGGTACAAAATATTACTTTGTAAATGATCAGGGTCGTTTGGTTAGACTTGACTTTACAGCTGCCAACACTACAGGCATTAAAATGACAGTTCTGCCGGCTCTTAAAGGTGTAAACTATGCCACAGCCAAAATAGATAAAAATGAAAACATCATTGTCGGTGATAAATTTATCAAGCAGACAACCGGTGGTTATGAATACCTGACTGTTGCTTCCCAGGGCAAAGATGTCTATGTAAGCAAATCCGGAGATTTTAATTACTATGCAGGAGCTCAGCTTTTCAAACTGTGTCTGGATGCCAATAATACCGTACAAAGCATAGCTATTACCACGACCCAGGGAACAGATTATCAATTTGTCGCTACTATAGAAAGCAATACACCTTTAATAACCGACTCAGATTATAGTTATTACTCATTTCCCAAATTAAGCGCTTCCGGTGTAGCTCAAAGTACACTTATAGCTAAATATAATGCGAATACTCTGGCTATAAATACAATTGAGTATCCCAAAACAGCCAGAGCCATTGCCGGCAATCAGCTACTCTATGTCTTAAAAGATAACAAAACTATAGAAAAAGTAGATACTAACCTTGCTATACAAAGTTTTTATACAACAAATGAATACGACATAACCAGCGCTGCTGCAAACAATGCTAACGAAGTATATTTCTATGGTCTGAGATATAGCGACGGGGCTTATATCGCTGCAGTTCTGAATCCTGATGGCACTCAAAAATCCATTACAACTTCTGTTACTGTGGCTGAAGTATCTTACCTGACACCGCTTAAAACTAAATAGTAACAATAATAATATTTAATGAATGTTCAAAAAAAGCCCGTCTGAATAGTCGGGCTTTTTTATTATAAAGGAACTTTATAGATAATATACCCTTCTTTGTTTGATGGCAGTATTCTCCTTATTCTGCCATTTTCATCGATAACAGCTGATTTACCGCCATTGCTAACAAAAAGAAGATATTTTCTGTATTCGGCGGCGCGACAAATAGCGGAACGCAAATGCAGTTCTTTAAAACAGGCATGGAACCAGGCATCATTGGTAAGCACCAAAAATAAATCAGAATCTTTTATTCTTTTGTAAAGTGCGGGAAACGCCGACTCATAGCAGATAACCGTTCCATAACGCACACTTTGAATAGTAACTGGCTCAATTGTCCTGGACGCGTCATAATCAACAAGATCCATAGGTCGCAAGAAACCGAACAACCAGGGTACCCTCTCCCCAAAAGGTACAAGATGATTTTTATAATAATTTTTTTCTACATTTCCATCCCTGTAAAACATAACAGAATTATAAATTTTGTTGTCACGTCTGGCCGGCAAACCGAATATTAAAACTTTTTTACCGATAACATCATTTTCATTTAACAACCTGACTATTTTATTTTCCCATAATGCCGGAATGATAGACTCGGGCAATATGATTACATCCAGATTTTTTTCTTTGCTTACTACAAAAGTTAAAAGCTGCAAGTAATTATTTAATAGATTTTCATAATAATCGGCGTTATGTCTTAGTTCTTCTTTAACATCGGTTTGGACCAGGGCTACCTGAAGTTGCCTCTGATTATGAGCCGCTTTTTCAGGCAATAATGATCTGATTCCTGTTAATACAATTAATAATAGAATGATAAAAAGTAATCCGGGGATATATTTCTCCTGCTTTTCCTTACAGACAATTAATTTGGCTATAAAAGCTGTTATACTGACAAGACCGAAAGTCAACAAACTTGCGCCAAATGGATTATAAGCAATATACAAATAAGGCGCATAAACCTGAGTAAGATATAAACTATAAAAAGGATAACCAAATGGTCCTAAGGTCAACAATCGTTCGAATATGGTCCAGGCTATTCCCAGTATTATAAAAGAAAATGGCTGTTCCTTAATTATCCGAATTAATTTAAAAAAGATAAAAAAGAAAACAAAAAAGTAAAGAGTCAGTCCCAAAGTAAGGAACAAAGCTGCGATCTTTCCACCCACCCAGGGATATAAGGAGTAAATCCAGTAATTATGAAAAAGCAGGAATAAAAATAACGACAAAAGCAGTTGTCGGGAAGGATATTTCTTTTCGCTCTTGTAATAATCGACGAAAAAAAACATCAGCACAATGACAACCAGAGGATATAAATTTAGATAATAACTCATGGCCAGGACTAATGGACAAATAATGTAAAAGATAATCATAATATTCTGGCTTCCCAGGCGATAATATCCAGATTTCCGGAAACAGGCGCGTAATTGGTCGGGCCTCCGGTTTTGATCTGGTTCAGGTCATTGGTCATGACTGCCAAATCGGTCTGTAATGTATCGACCAGTTTACGGTCCTTATCCAGCACCAGCAAATTGAAATAAAACGTGTCTCCGGCAGCCGGAGGGTTTCTTAAAGCGCTCAAGGAAATCTGAAAATAAAAACCGTTAGCATATTTTGAGCTGCTGTTGAACTGAAAGGATGTGTTGGAGAGTGAATTACGCGCTATTGAATTATGAATAACAGCGTTAGCCGTAACTGGGAAATAATTGCCAGTTCCAAAACACAGATAATTACCTTCGGAACTATCCATTACAATATCATCCGACCAGGTGGAAAAATAATTCTGATAATAATAGTTTATTTTGTCATCAGCGGAAATAATAGTCGGATCCGGTATTGTAACACCGCTTAACTGTGATTCAATGCCGATATCTCCCGGTACAAACAGATAATAATTAACCGGGAAATTAAGAGGTTGTTTGCTGTAAACAAAAATGTAGCGGTAACCTGCTATATTGTATTGGTCTCTGAAATTAACATTAAAATTCAGAACATTGCCCGCTGAAGTCTTTGGACTGGAAACCATTTCAGCGCAACCCGTTAATAAAAAAGCCGCAACCAGTATTAAAAAAGTTATGCTGTGAAGGAAATGTTTATCTTTCGGCATTTTCAGCATCCAATCCCTTTAGTTTTAGACCTTCATTACCATAGCCTATACCAAAACTGTCATTTGGAAAAGCATTGACCCTAAACATGAACACATGTTCCTGTTTGTAATCATTCCATTCGTAAATCATTTCCACACAGTTCATATCGCGCCTGATCCTTAAAGATGGAATACGATACTGTTTGTTAATATTGTTCCAAAGGAACTCGGCCTGAAATATCCAGCGTTCGTATTTATCCACTGGATAAACATAGCTGGTTAGTATATGGCTGTCATCAATAAATCCTGTTTTCAGATTGTAATTAGTGTTCATTTCTATAGAGTTTTCTTTATTGAACCTGTAGATGGCGCTGCCTTGTAAATTATTCCAGGCCTGATTCTGATAATCATATCCTGAGGTAAGGGAAAAAAGATGGTCGATATCCTGATTATAGGATAAATAGTATCT
The DNA here is from genome assembly GCA_028715625.1 of Candidatus Margulisiibacteriota bacterium. Classification (NCBI taxonomy): domain Bacteria; kingdom Bacillati; phylum Candidatus Margulisiibacteriota; species Candidatus Margulisiibacteriota bacterium. The sequence continues at coordinate 39,757 of JAQURL010000008.1, forward strand.
TTGCGATTCTCTGGCATTATTCACAAAATCATATCCGTCCTCAACACGAAAGCTCCAGAACCTGTTTATCAAATAAGAAAACACATTGGATAGCCGGTTTTGTCTGGACCTGATCTCGTCAAAATAAAAAGGAGTATAGCCCAGCGCATGCGCTTCAAAAAATGTAATTTTATTACTGATATTATTCTGTGGTAACAAGGTAAGATCGTATTTGTTATTGAAAGCAAATTGTTTGTCGCCGGTTTCGTATAAATATTGGTCATAATTATATTCAGCGCTGATATCATAAGCGCTGGAACGATACAAATACCCACCTAACCTGTTCTGCAGAAGCATACGGTTGTGATACAAATTTAACTGGGAAGTAATAAACTTCCTTTCATGATAAGAGCCAAGTGTAAGTATTGGAGTATAATTCAACCCAAAAAGCGAACGATTTTGAAAATTCATGACTACCTCAGGTAAACTTTCCCGGTATTCCACATTAGCGTCGGTTGTAACCTTGTCGCCATCTACATCTATAAACGCGTCCACATTATATTGTATATCACGAACACCAAGCTGCCCCAAACCTTCCTGCGGATTAATGCGCTGCCACAGGTTGATTCGTGGATTTAAAAACTGATCTTCGTTACCGTTATCAACATTGTTACCATAATGCATGGCTGTATCCATGACCCAATTTTCGCCTAGAGTCATATGAGTCATATCATCTATATACTCTGTTCTTTTTTTTTGCGACTGGTAATCCGAGTTCCTGTAGAATAAATTATTGTTCATCCACTCGTTTTGCAAATGATCTGAAAAATTCAAATAATAGATTCTTGATCCTACAAAATTGTCGTAATTAAAATCCAGGTTATGCCCCAGTTTATCGAACTGTTTATCCCAGGAAAAAGCGAATTTTCGTTGAATATAGAAATAGTCTTCTTTGTTATATAAATTCCAGTTACCCAACTGACTGTCACGCATTTGCAGATTATTTTCCCAGTAATCATCCCGGCTGCCATAGACCTGATACAAATTGCGCCGGCCCTGAGCATAAGTAATTTCACTATTTTTTGTAAGCACCAGCTTTTGTTTAAAGGACACTGCAAAATCATTTTCATCCTGTGCATAGGCATAAACATTCAGAGGATGATCGCTCTTGGGAAAAATATCGCTGCGCACACCAAGGCCCAGACCTTTATTGGACATTAAATCAATTAAAATAAGGGCCCTCAAATCTCTGTTAATATTATAATCCAGGGCACTTTTGATAAAAGTTCCTTCCACCCTGTTATCACCTACAATCGGATACAAATAAATAGGGTTGCGATAACCAAGCTGGAACTCATAATATGGTGAATAAAACACAGGAATCATACCTGTATATGCATACACATCATAGGCTTCTATTCTTTGCTCAGGATAAAAAACAAATTTCCGGGCCTGAATAACATAATATTGTCTTTCCGGCGGGCAGGAGGAAAAAGATGTCTTGCCGCCATAATACACTCCGTTTTTTCGGGAAATATTTTCACATTCAAAAAAAAGAGGAGTTACAGCTTCCACTATATTAAAAGTGGCGCTGAATACATTAAAATTTATTTCGTTACTCTTTATATTATATTGTAATGATTCAGCTTTAAGGCTACGACCCTGATAATTCATGGATACATGGCCCTGTGCCACCAGGATATTGCTGTCTGTATAGAGCACAACCGTATCTGCGTTTACTGTAAGGTCTTTATGGTAAAGCTGCACATTTCCTGATGCCAGTATCATGGACTTGTTATCGTATTTCATATAATCGGCCATCAATGACACGGAATCGGCAAAAGCCATGCTTACTATAAAAGAAGTCAGTATATACATAAACCAAATTGGTTTATGGTATACTCGCACAAAATTGGGAATTCGGCGAGGCGTCCAAGAGCCAGGCGCGCAGGCGTATTCAAAAATACGTCGAGCACATGGCGCTGCAGACAACAAAGCCGAAAACCAATTTTGAAAGAGTATAACTTTAAAAAAGGTTAATATAGCGGGTTTCAAACATCCTTTTACTGGCGATGATGGGCAATAGACCACTATTTTTATATTTCCCCCAATTTTCTAACGCGCTCTTGATATCTTTTAAATAATAATAAATATCTCCCAGTAGTAAATAGCATTCGTAAAATTGTTCATCAAATTCCAGTATTTTTTTAATAAACTTTATACTTTCTTCATATTTATGATACTGATAGGTATAAATAAAAGCCAGATTGTAAAGGGCAGCTGCTGACAAAGCAGATTTATCCTTGATAATTTTATCATAAATCCGTTCGGCAGAAAGCCAGTCACTCTGTAAAATCAAAATAACTCCCTTATTATTTAAAATATTTTTGTGTGCCGGATCCATTTTATAGGCTATATCCAGAAGATCAGCCGAAGAATTAAGCTTTCCCTTAAAAATATCATCTATAGCCTCATTGTTCTTGAGGATACCCATGGAAGAGTCAACAGATTCTTTATGTTTTCTTTTCAAAATATTGCGGTTAAAGACCGCAGCCGGGCTTTTGCCATCCAGCTCTCTGGCTACAAGTATCAAAGATTTTCCAGCTACATCCAGATAAGGACAATTTTTCAGCATCTGCTCCTTATCTTTAATCTCCTGTCGTGAATAATCGATCTCCAGAATTTTTCTGTAATATTCCAGACTTTTATCAATTTCAGCCACAATCTCATAGCACAGGGCGATTTTGTTGAGTACTTCCAAATAACCGGGAGAAGATTCCACAAAGATGTTGTCCAGCGACTTTTTGAAGCTGCCGACAGCCGAATAATATTGACCCATTTCCATAAAAATAATTCCCTGTAAATAATACAGCTGATAATTGGGTTCATTTTTCAGAAGGTTTTGGGTATAAAGCAAGGCGTTATCCGCATCCTGACATTCGATTAAAGACAGTATGTATTCCAGGCTTGCATTAAAATCCTGTGCATGGGAAGAAATTTTTTGTTTGAAAAAATCTTTTTTTAACTGTAGTTCCTGCGTGTAAATTTTTTGGAACAAACAGTAAAATTCAATCCTGTTTAAAAATTTGTTTTTGTCATTTTCAAAGTCCGACCTGATGGAATTAAAATCCTTGATGGCAATCAAGGTGTTAAATAAAACCTGGTAAGCCTCCAGAGTATTTTCTCCCTTATCAATAAGCTCTCTGGCTATTTCCAGACAATTATTATAATTTTCGCGCTTATAATAAGCTTCGGCCATGGTTAATCTGGCATAAAAATTTTTGGGATTGCTTTCCAGCAGGTCCTTGCACTGGGCAATTACTGCCAGTGACTTGGAAAAATCGATATCCAGCATTTTACGCATAAAGTCCAGAGCGTTTTCGGTTTGTCCTTTGGTTTTATAATATTCTCCCAGATATTGCAGTACAGACAGCTGTTCCGGATATATTTCCAGAATACTTTTCAAACCGTCCAGGGACTGCTTTTCAAAATTGGGATTTTTGATCAACGACCAGAAAGAATCGGCTGCTTCCGAGTATAATCCGGTCTTATAAAAAAACCCTGCTTGCAACAAAATTCCTTCAGGAACATCCGGGAAGTCCTTGATTATTTTGCGCAAACGTTCTTCGAAAAATTCCTTTTTATCTGACCTGATCTCGGGTTCTATGTAGAGTTTTAGCAGGTTCACTGCCTGGTCCGGCTTGTCACCTCTTATATACAAATCAACAAGGAGTTCTCCAATACTCTGATTTTCCAGAGATTTTTTATAGCAATTTTCAATAAATGAAGTTACATCACTCAGACTGTTATTATTGGCACTTACCCTTTTAAAAGCTGTTAAAGCAGCCTCCATATAATCATCGTTGCGAAAATACAAATCGGATAGTGTTCGCAGATAACTTTCTTTGCTGCCGTTTATTTCAATAAGGTCCAGATAGACGTTGATAGCTTCTTTGATTTTATCAAACTCGATGTAAGCCACTGCCAGCATATTAGCCATTTCTTCGTCATAAATTTTCAGAAGATATGGAGCATGCAAAACACCTATTACGCGTTCGTAATTTCTGGTTTTCAGATAAAGTTGGGAAAGCTGTTTATAATGGCCGATATTAAAGGGATCCTGTTCAATAATATCCTCATATTCATCAATAGCTTCATCCAGGCTTTGTTCCGCGGAGTGCAATTCAGCCAGTGAGGTTTTAATCTCCACATTGGAATCATCTTCCAGGATAGTCTTCTCGAATTGTAAAAGAAGATCAGGCAAATATTTAGGCCAGAGCCTGATAATTTTCTTGTAATAATTCTGCGTAGCCTGATTATATTTCTTCTGTTTAAAAAGATAATCCCCTGTTTTTCTCAGTGAATGGTAATCTTCAGTCTGGTCGCTGGAAATTTTCAGATCAGTGATCATAATTATTATTCTACAACAGGTTTTACCTTATATAAAGGACAACAAGTCGCTAAAAGAACTAATTCATACTGAGTATTTGTAAACTTTTTTTATTGAAAAAATTGCATCGTTCAGGATGTGGCATCATTCCCAATACATTCTTCTTCCGATTAAAAATACCGGCTATACTATTTAAAGAACCGTTAGGATTTGCCTGATCGGTTTCGGAACCCACTTCGTCGACATATTTGAAGGCAATCTGTTCATTATCCTCAAGCTCTTTCAACCCGTCATTATCTATAAAAAAACGACCTTCTCCGTGCGCTATGGGGACTGTTAGGATATCACCGGTCTTATATTTTTTTGTATAAACGCTTTTGTTATTCATAACCTTCAGGTTAATATTTTTACAAATAAACTTCTGGTACTGATTTCTAAGTAAAGCGCCGGGCAGCATTCCGGACTCGGTAAGAATCTGAAAACCGTTGCAGATACCTATTACATATCCACCGTTTTTAGCGAACCTGATAATCTCGGGCATAATTTTGGCGAACTTGGCTATAGCTCCGCAGCGCAGATAATCGCCATAGGAAAATCCTCCAGGTATGATAATCATATCCAGACCTTTGGGTAAAATACCCTCGTCATGCCAGATATACTGCACTTTTTCTTTCAACTCGTCCTTAACTGCGTGATAGCAATCCATATCACAATTGGAACCGGGGAATACAATAACTCCATAATTCATTTATATTTTCTCCAGGGTAAAGCTAAATTTCTCAATAACGGTATTGGTTAAAATTTTCTTGCACATTTCATCAACAGATTGTTTTAAAACTTTTTCATCCTGCTCACCGGATACGAATTCAATATATTTTCCAATCCGTACGTTGGAAATGTCTTTATATTCCAGATGTTCCAGAGCGCGTTGCACTGTTTTTCCCTGCGGATCCAAAACGTCATCTTTTAACAAAATCTGAATCTTTACTTTATACATTTATTAATTTCCTTTCTTCACCTCATCCCCCTTTGAGTTTCCACGTTAATTACTAGCATGGAACTATTCCCCCTTCTCCACTAGTGGAGAAGGGGGCTAGGGGGTTGAGGTTATCCTCTGATCTGTCCGTTACCTTCCACAATATACTTATATGTTGTCAGCTCTCGAAGGCCCATAGGTCCGCGAGCATGCATCTTCTGGGTACTGATGCCTATCTCCGCACCAAAACCGAACTCAAAGCCATCGGTAAAACGTGTAGATGTATTGACCATAATCGCTGCGGCATCTACCTGACTTTTAAAAAGTTCCAGTGTTGTATAATTTTCAGAAATAACAGCTTCCGTATGCAGAGTACCGTATGTATTGATATGCTTAACTGCCTCTTTTATATCTTTAACAATTTTTACCGCGATTTTGTAATCCAGAAACTCTGTTTTATATTCTTCTTCAGTCGCGACTTTAACTTCCTTATCAAATTTTTGAGTTTTTGGACAACCGAAAATTTCGACTTTATTTTTTTTCAATTCCCTAATTATCAACGGCATCATTTCATCGGCAATGTCTTCATGCAGAAGCAATGTTTCCGCCGCATTACAAACACTGGGACGTTGTACCTTGGAATTTATCACTATTGGAACAATTATCTCTTTGCGCGCGTCTTTGTCCACGTAAACATGACAATTGCCGACTCCGGTCTCGATACTGGGGACTGTGGCATTATTAATGACAGTTTCGATAAGGCCGGCCCCTCCTCTGGGAATTACCAAATCAACAAATTCCTTACAGGTAATCAGGTCTTGCACACTTTCTCTCGAAGTATCTTCAATAAGGCCGATTGTGCCTTGAGGAAATCCGGCTTTCGATAAAGCATCATTTAAAACCTGAACTATAGCCTTGTTAGAATTTATAGCGGAGGAAGAACCTCGCAAAATAACTGCATTGGACGATTTCAACGTCAATCCTGCCGCATCTACAGTTACATTAGGTCTTGCTTCATAAATAATACCGATAACTCCAATTGATACACGTTTTTTAATTATTTGCAGACCATTAGGGCGAGTGCTGCCCTCGATAACTTCACCTACAGGATCAGGCAAATCTATAAGCACTTTCAAGCCTTCTGCCATGTTTTCAATACGTTTGACGTTTAAAGCCAATCTGTCGAGCAAAGCTTTGCTCATACCGGCCTTTTCCCCGTTTTTCAGGTCCAACGCATTTTCCTGCAGGATATAGTCCTGCCTGCTCATCAGGTTCTCAGCCATAAACTTAAGTCCACTATTTTTTTGTCCTGTAGTAACTCCGGTCAGGAATAAAGAAACTTCTTTAGCTTTTTTTGCTTTATTAAATACATCTGACATCAGCATTTTTTTCCTTTTATACAAAATGTACCATACATTTTACCATGATATAAATCTTTGAGAATATTCTCTTTTCTGCCATTTGCTATAATTACTTCTATTCCGTTTTCCAAAAGCTGTTTGGCGGAATTTACTTTTGATTTCATCCCTCCCCTGCCCTTGCGCGAAGCATTTGCGCTAAGACTGGCCAACAAATCATCGGAAATTTCAGTCAATTTGGTAATTAACCTGGCATCCTTGTGCGCTCTGGGGTCCAAATCATAAAGCCCGTCTATATCGGTTAAAAAAATCTGCAATCCGGCTCCTAAAAGCAAAGAAACAGTGCAGGACAAATTGTCGTTATCCGAGAACTTGATTTCATCAACAGAAATCGTATCGTTTTCATTAACTATAGGGATTACATCAAGGTCCAGCAAATGCTGAAAAGTATTTTTAGCGTGTTTGGCACGTTCTTTATCCATAAATGCATCACGTGTAAGCAGTACCTGCCCTATTGTAAAACCATGCCGAACGAAAAACTGCTGATAATTCTCCATCAAAATAACCTGACCTACCGCCGCTGCGGCCTGTTTATCAGCTATACTTTCAGGTTTTATCTTCAGCGCTTCGCCACCGCATACTATAGCTCCTGAGGTAACTATAACTACTCTTTTGCCCTGATTTTTCAGGAAAGCTATTTGGCTGACCAAATGTCTCAAGGTATTTAAATCGAGTTTATTGCTCTCGTCAGTGAGTATGTTGGAACCGATTTTAATGACAATCAATTTCTTCTTTGTAAAATCTATCATTTTATTCCACAGTCACGCTCTTAGCCAGATTTCTGGGTTGATCCACATGGCAACCACGAAGTACTGCTGCATAATAAGCCAGCAGTTGCAACGGTATAACCGAAAGTATGGCTGTCAGCTCTTCTTCCGTATCCGGTATATAGATCACATCATCCACTTTTTGTTTTATAGAACTGTCACCTTTGGTAGCAATAGCGATAACAATACCTTTACGTGCTTTAACCTCAGAAATATTACTTAGTATTTTTTCATAACTGCGACCTTTTAAGGCAATAACCACAACAGGCATATTTTCGTCGATCAAGGCGATCGGACCATGTTTCATTTCCGCAGCTGAATAACCCTCAGCATGAATATAAGAAATTTCCTTCATCTTAAGCGCTCCTTCCATGGCTACAGGGAAACCGATACCACGCCCCAGAAAAAGGAAATTGTCTGATTTGTAATATTTATTGGCGATTTTAAATATCTCATCTTCAGATAGAAATACTTCCTTAATTAGCGAAGGAAGTTCAAATAACTGTTTTATCAATCGTGAGCGATCATTTCTGGCGATCAGCCATTTAATTCTGGCCAGATAAATAGAGAACATGTAAAGAGCTGTTATCTGCGCGGTAAATGCCTTGGTAGAAGCAACCCCTATTTCTATTCCTGCTTTTGTATAAATCACACCGTCTGATTCACGGGTAATAGTGCTGCCCTGTACATTACAAATGGAGATAACCATAGCACCTTTGCTTTTGGCCTCGGTCACTGCTGCCAAGGTATCAGCGGTTTCCCCGGACTGACTTATAGCCAGCACCATAGTTTTATTATCAATAATAGGATTGCGATACCTGAACTCAGCCGCGTATTCCACTTCTACGGGTATATGCGCGAGTTTTTCCAGAAAAAATTCTCCTACCAGTCCTGCGTGTAACGATGTCCCGCAAGCTGTGATCACAATTCGATTGATATTTAACAGTTGGAAATAACTTATGTTCAAAGAGTTAAGAGTAATATTACCGGTTTCTATATCGCATCTGCCTTCAATGGTTTTTATAATAGAGTCTGGTTGTTCATGAATCTCTTTCATCATAAAAAAATCATAGGTCCCCTTGCTGACATCCTCAATATTTATTGCACTTTTTACAACTTTTTTTGGCTTCAGATTTCCTTTGAAATCCTTGATATCCAACTGATTTTTAGTAAGAACGGCGTATTCTTCTTCATCCAAATAAAGAATCTGTTTGGTATATTTAAGAATGGGTGAAATATCTGATGAACAGAAGCATTCCTTATCACCAATACCGATAATCAACGGACTACCTTTACGCACTGCGAAAATTTTACCGGGAGCGAATTCTGATACCAGACAAATAGCATAGGAACCATCTAATTGTTTGATAGTTTTTACAAAAGCCAGTTCAATATCTTTTGTTTCTTTGTAATATTTATCAACCAGATGAACTATTACTTCAGAATCGGTTTGTGATCTGAACACGTAACCTTCGTCAATTAATTCCTTTTTTAAAACCTGAAAATTCTCAATAATACCGTTATGTACCAGGGCAATCTTACCGGATTTATTAATATGCGGATGAGCGTTGATTTCCGTAGGCTCGCCATGGGTTGCCCAGCGTGTATGGCCAATACCGACTTTACCATCTATTTTTTTCTCGCTAAGTTTTTCTTCAAGTTGACAAACTTTCCCTATACATTTATAGGTAGACAAGGAACCGTCCAGTATAGAAATTCCTATACTGTCATAACCGCGATACTCAAGTTTCTTCAGGCCGTTAATTATGACGTTAACTGCCGGACGATGTCCTATATAAGCGAATATTCCACACATAACTTATTGTCCCTTTTCAAATTTTTTAAGTAACCTGGCCAGTAAAATATTAGTCCCGGCAATACATTTAGCTGTAGTCACGTCACTGGCATTTAGAGGCGCAGTGCCCGGCTCACAGGACTTTCTAAAATTGCCTATTTCCTTGCAAATCTTGGCTGACGGGCACTCATCGCAGCGAATAACAGGCTCAGCATAAAAGCTCGAACTATACGGTTTATTCTTGGACATTGGAGATGTCTGCGGAATATGATGGAAATCCGGGCTTATATCAACCATGTCCTGTATTTTAGCATAGGAGAAACCTAAATTTCTACTAATATATTCTTAAAACCCTGCTCAACTCTTCAACCGCCTTCGTCAGTATCCGCCTTTGGCTGCGACGCGACTTCAACGCGGCAAGCCTTTCAACGTTAAGCCTACAACCTACCACCTAACACTTATCTCTTAACACACTTTGTCAAGCTCAGCATGACACTACTCAACGACTCCACAATTACACGATTCAACCTTAAACCTTCAACTTTCTACTGTCAGGCTTCGTCTAGCTCTGCATGACCCTTCACTCTTCACTTTTTATCCCTTACCCCTATCTCTTAAACCTTGTTTCTTCCTTTTTACCGCTGGTAATCAGATCTACAACTTCAACCCCCTGCATGAAGCTGTGGTCCATATTGCCGGTTTCATAACGCCACTGACCGAAACGACCGCGACTATAAATATCTTTTTTCTCCAGTGCCGGTATAAGTTCATTTAAAGCTTTATCTCTGGAACATGAAGGTATCGGATATTCATATTCCATTTCAATTACATCGTCGAAAAAAATCAGGTCCTGATCTTTTTCATCAATAAATTTACTTTGCACCAGGCCTTTTATTGTGTCGTTAAGAATAGTTTCTTTATTATGTTTCTTGTAATCCGAATAGGATGTTTCGCACATTAGCAAAAAATGTTTTTTTATGTCAGGCACCATATTCGGAGAATAATTGGACAAATAAGTTACTCTGTAAAAAGGAGAGTCGGTTTCGGGAAAATAGTTCCAGCATTTGGTTTTTTTATCTTCTTCCAATGGCCGGTTAAAACCCAGCGATACGCTGAAAATACCATTATGCAACAGAAGCTCAGCGGTTTTAGCGTATTGATTTTGCAAATCGGAGTTCTTAATTAAAATATCCAGGGGCATTGTATTTATTAAAAGATCATAAGACATCTGCGTACCATCACCTAAAAAAAGTGTTTTGTTTTGCGATTCTATTCTCTCAACTTTGGAATTTAAACGAATATATTTCTTGAAGTTTTCCGCTATGCCTGTAAAAATCGCCCCGGTTCCGCCAAAAAGCGGGAACTTGAACATATTATTAGGCCCCCAGGCTACGTCATCCTGATTAAAAATAATATTTTTAAGTACTCTGTTAATATCAATTACGCTGACCCGTTCGGCTATCCAGTCTTTAGACATCATATTCAGCGGATGGGCCCAAACTTTAAAGTTATAAGGTTTCATAAAATATTTGGCGATACCCGCGCCGAATGTCTGGTCTATCCATTCGTCAAAATTCTGCGACTCAGCCGATTTTCCAAGCTCTAAAAGGCCCAGTACACATTCCCAGATCATATCCGGAGGTAAATATTTAATATTATTTTGGAACGGATAAGGTACGAATTTATTTTTTATCCAGACCCAGGCCTCACGCTGATGTTCCAGATATTTACCCTGCAGAGAATCTTCCACAACTTTATCAAAATAAGGATAATGAGAAAATAGTACATGGCCGCCAATATCTACAGTAAAATCTTTTTTCTTAAAACTGGCTGCCAAACCACCTACATAGGAGTTTCTCTCCAGAATAATAAAATCCTCATAACCCTGTTCCTTCAGTCGATAACCAGCCCCAAGCCCGGTCGGACCTGCCCCGATGATAACTATTTTTTTTGACATCTAAACCCCCTAATATTTAATAAAATTATTTATATCCTTACTCTAGGCTATTCTTAGATTATATTTTTTATTTTGCCCAAGGTAAAGAAAAACCGTCAGATAAACAATTTTCTGGGGAATTTGGTAAGTATTTCGAGACCTTGGGCGGTAATCAGCACTGTGTCTTCCAGTCTCAATCCGAATTTACCAGGATAATAAAGGCCGGGCTCCACTGTTACTACCATTCCCGGCTTGGGCAGCAGCTTGGCATCCATGTCTTCCACAATGCGCGGATATTCATGCACTTCAATACCTATGCCATGGCCCAGGCTATGCAAAAAATGATACTGTACTTTTTTTTTCTCAAAATATTTATTCACTTTTTGGGCTACGATAAAAAATGGCTGCTTTTTTTTGAGTTCGTCCAAGGCCAAATCCTGGGATTTTTTTACGATTTTGAAGAGTTTTTTTATTTTTTTAGGGGCTTTTTTCTTTTTTCCAACATAAATCACTCTGGAAAAATCAGCGCAATATCCTTTTACTTTAACACCCAGATCAAACTGGATTATATCGCCTTTTCTTATAGTCCTGGTTGTAGGCAAACTATGTACCAGAGAGGAATGAGGGCCGGAACCGATAATGGTTTTAAAGGCAAGGTCCTTGTCAGCACCAAGCTCCGAGGCATAAAGAATAATTTTTTGTTCCAGTTCTTTTTCTGTTTTACCGGGTTTCAAATCCTGCCGTATAAGTTTCGCGAAAATTTGCACGGTAATACTACAGGCTTTGCGTATATTCTCAATTTCTTCTTTATCTTTTATAAGAGAAGATTTGCTGTATGCATAATTTACTTCATTTCTGAATTTCTGCAGAAATGACCTGTAGTAGTAAAGAAGGCCCATTAATCCTGAAGGAAATATTCAACGGCCAGCATGTAGCTTTTAAAATGAAAACCGCTTATCTGGCCAACAACAGCCGGCGCGATGGCAGACTCATGGCGTTTTGTCTCTCGCTTGTAGATGTTACTTAAATGAACCTCTACAGCCGGCACATTTACAGATTTTAAAGCATCATGAATTGCTAACGAATAATGAGTGTAGGCACCTGCGTTAATAATTATCCCCTGCACCTTTAACTTTTTGGCTTCCTGAATTTTATCGATGATTTCGCCTTCAACATTGGACTGAAAAAAGGAAAAAATCACCTTGTCCTTATATTTTTTATTTAGATAAGACTCCAGGTCTTTTAGCGTTTCTTTACCATAAATAACCGGTTCTCTTTCTCCCAGAAGGTTCAGGTTCGGTCCATTGATAATAAGAAGTTTTATTTTTTTTCCCATTTATTTTAATTCCTTTAACAATTCTCTCAAATCTTCAATTTTCAAATCTTTTACTATTCTAACTTTTCCGATTTCTTCTGGCAATATGAGGGTAAGCCTGTTACTCTTGACTTTCTTGTCCAGCATCATACATTCCAGAAGCCTGTCCGGACTTATTTTTTTCTGTGGTAAAAGCGGTAATTGCAGACGCTTCAGCAGATTAGTCTGCCTCTCCACAACATCTTGTTTACAAATTTTCAGTTTGCAGGCGATATTCGCAGCAATATTCATGCCTATGGCAACTGCTTCACCGTGCGTATATACCGAATAACCGGTCAATTTTTCCAAAGCATGACCGAACGTATGTCCGTAATTCAATATCATGCGCAAGCCTGATTCTTTCTCGTCCAGCGTGACAACCTGTGATTTTATGAGCAGACTTTCAAAAACCAGCTCAGTCCAAAATGGATCGGGAAATTCTCGGTAACTTTCCAACTTTCTCTCGCTGAAAAAAGTTTCCAGATCATGGAACAACTTCTTGTTGGCAATCACACCTGTTTTCACTACTTCCGCCATTCCTGTTTTTATTTCTCTTAAAGGCAATGTCTTTAAAAAAGAAGTACTGATCAGCACTTTAGACGGCTGATAAAAAGAACCTATCAGATTTTTGCCGGCCTTATGGTCCACTCCGGTTTTGCCCCCTACACTGCTATCTACCTGCGCCAACAAAGTTGTAGGTATCTGCAGATAATTGATCCCGCGCAGAATAATAGATGCGGCAAAGGCGCCCATGTCGCCGGTCACTCCTCCTCCCATAACCAAAAACATATCATCCCTGTTCCATTTTCTGGCCAGGGCAAAATTTATCAGGCCCATAATTGATTTGATATTTTTATGTTTTTCTCCGGGCCTGAACTCATAATGAAAAATATTCAAACCTTTTTTACTTAGAACTTCATTTAAATTTTTACCGTATAATTTATAAACATGCCTGTCGCTTATCAGGCATATCTTCTTGTTTGTGTATGGGCTGAGCTCACTGAAAATTGTTTCTTCAGAGCCATCGATAAAATTTATTTGGTAGCTGCAGGAATCAAGCTTGACCGTTAAATTTTGCATTGTAAAAGCCTTTCATATTCGTCCCGGATACTTTCAACCAAATCCTGAACAGCAATTTCTTCAGTATTAATAATAACATCAGCGCTGCTATTATATAAGTCAAACCGTTGTTCCAGCATGGTCTCGATTTTCGCCATAACCTGTTTTTTATCTTCACCGGTATTGATCAAAGGTCGATGCGCTTCGTCTTTAATGCGTTCATAAATAGTTTGCGGTTTAGCTGCCAGCCAGAAAACTATTCCGTTTTCCCGCATCATCCTGACGTTATTTTCTCTGAGAATTATTCCTCCACCCGTGGAAACAATCTGTTTGCTCTTTTTGCATATCTTTTGCAGTACCTCGGTTTCCAAATCGCGGAAATAAGTTTCACCTTCGTTTTCAAATATCTCGCTGATTTTTCTGGCTGCTGTTTTTTCCAGTTGTTCGTCGCTATCAATAAAAGTATAACCGGATAAATGTTTGGCAAG